>JBDLWH010000331.1:0-2882 GCA_039804325.1 Verrucomicrobiota bacterium | reverse complement strand
CTCTGCTCAGGGCTTCATTTCACTCAGCAT
Organism: Verrucomicrobiota bacterium; assembly: GCA_039804325.1. Lineage (GTDB taxonomy): Bacteria > Verrucomicrobiota > Verrucomicrobiia > Verrucomicrobiales > Akkermansiaceae > Luteolibacter. Next base: position 2,852 of record JBDLWH010000331.1, on the reverse strand, counting down.
CTTCGTGAGCTCGTCAAATTGGTGAAGAAAGTTATAGAAGGCGACGACCGAGAGCCAACAGAAAGCCACTACGGCACCCGTGATCACGAGTTTCCAAACGAGATGCCATTTCGGGTGAAGCCAAACCGATGGCAACGCACACGGCGGTAACATGAGAAGCATCAGCACGATGAACGAGGTTCTGAAATACCATGGCAGCAACGACCCCGATGGGGCGGGCAGCGCTGGTGGCTGCGATCGCCTCGCTTCCCCGAGAAACTCGAAGCAATGTTTGCACTTGATCGCCTCATCCTGGATCTCTTCTGCGCAGTAAGGGCATTTTTTCATGAGTGGCGGGACCGGATGGAATTTCATCATGAAAAACCCCGGTGAACCCTAGCGTAAACACGCACTCCGCCTTGCCAAGCCTCCTTTCTGCCCTTCCACAAATCCCTCATGATTCACTTGGCACGCGCGCTTTCCTCAATGACACTCCCCCTTCAAACAACCCTCCCACCACCCACCTTTACGCCATGACCCTGTCTCACCTCATCGCTGGAAGCGCCCTGCCACTCGCCCTCGTTCTAGCTGCACATGCCGCCGAGACCTCTCCCATTCCCACCTCTCGCACCGTACGCATCATTCAAGAATGGTCCGTGCGCGTCGACGACCGCCTGCTCGAACCCCCTAACCAAGAGTTAGGCTCTCGCATCCTCAAGTCCCTCGATGCCCGACTCTCTAACATCAAGGCTGTCGTGCGCCCGTTCTGCCTAGCCAAGTTGCAACGTATCCCAATCGTGTTAGATATGACACACGGCCAACTCGTCCCCATGCAGTACCACCCAGAACCTGACTGGCTGATCGCTAACGGCTACTCCCCCGAACTCGCCAATTGCGTCCATATCCCCGTTGCCGCTAGGTTGCTAGAACCTCGCCAAATCAATGTCCAACCGTGGTGCGTCCTCCATGAACTCGCTCACGCCTATCACGATCAAGTCCTCGGCTTCGACGAAGCTCGCATCCGCGACCACTTCAAAGCCTATAAAGAAAGCGGCCATGGCGACTCCTCCCTGCTCATCACCGGCGAACACGTCCGCCATTACGCCCTTACGGATCACAAGGAGTTCTTCGCCGAAATGACAGAGGCTTATTTCGGAACAAACGATTTCTTCCCGTTCAACCGCGGGGAACTCATGACAGCGGAACCCGCAATCTATCAATTAATGACAACCCTCTGGGGCCCCGTCCAATCCGGTGACACAAAAAGTGGCGAGCCCGCGCCCCCCACCCGCTTGTTAGCCCCTGGCGCAGCGGCCACGACGATGTGGTATGCTCAACCCGCCACCAAATGGGTCGAAGCACTGCCAGTGGGCAACGGGCGCCTCGGGGCCATGGTCTTTGGCGGCACCGCCAGCGAACGCATCAACCTCAACGAACAAACCATCTGGACCGGCGGCCCCTATGACCCAACCCAATCTGGCGGTCCCGACGCCCTACCGGAAATCCGCAACCTCGTCTTGTCTCACAAAAACCGCGAGGCCGAGGCCCTCTTTAACAAATCCATGATGGGTAAACCCGTCGATCAAATGAAGTATCAACCACTCGGCGACCTCCTGCTCGAATTCCCCGGCCACCAAAACGCTTCCCATTATAGCCGCGACCTCGATCTCTCACAGGCCGTGGCCGGCGTTTCCTATCAGGTAGGCGACACGAAGTTCCGCCGCGAAATCTTTTCCAGCGCGGCAGACCAGGTCATCGTCGTGCGCCTCACCGCAGATCAACCCGGCTCTATCACCATGACGGCCAAACTTGCGGGCATACCTAACACCAAGACCCCTGGCGATGAACAATTTGCCACAGAAGTCACACCTAACGGCGAACTGGTGCTACGCGGCAAGACCGGCAGCCTAGCGGGCATCGAAGGCCGCGTGCGCTTCGAGGGCCGCATGCGCGTCATCCCCGAGGGTGGCTCGCATCTCTCCACCAAGGATGGCGTGTCAATCAAAGCCGCTAACTCGGTGACCTTGCTCATCGCCGCCGGCACCAACTTCAAACACTACAATGATATCACCGCCGACCCTGCGGCTCGCGTCCTCAATGACCTCACCGCCATCCAAAATAAGCCCTTCAACTCACTGCGCGACGCTCACGTCGCCGACCACCAAAAATTCTTCGGGCGAGTCGCTCTCACTCTCCCAGAGACCACCGTTTCCTCCAAACCCACCGATCTGCGCCTCACCGATTATGTGCCAGCCAACGACCCTCAACTCGCCGCTCTCATGTTCCAATACGGGCGATACCTGCTGCTAGGCAGCAGCCGCCCCGGTGGCCAACCTGCCAACCTGCAAGGTATCTGGAACGAGGACATGAATCCATGGTGGGAAAGCAAGTTCACCACTAACATCAATACCGAAATGAACTACTGGCCGGCCGAAACCACAGGCCTCCAGGAATGCGTCGAACCGTTAGTCCGCATGGTCAAAGACTTGTCGGAAACCGGAACCAAAATCGCCAAATCCCACTACGGTGCCCGCGGGTGGGTTTTCCATCAAAACACCGACCAGTGGCGCGCCGCCGCTCCCATGGATGGAGCCACTTGGGGGACATTCTCTACCGGCGGCGCATGGCTCTGCACTCACCTCTGGGAGCGCTATCTGTTCAGCGGCGATAAAGCATATCTCAAAGATATCCAACCCCTCCTCAAAGGGGCCTCTCAGTTTTTCCTCGATACCCTCGTCGAGTATCCCCATCACAAATGGCTCGTCACCTGCCCATCCAATTCTCCCGAAAACTTTCCCGCCTGCCCCGGAAATGGCCCATTCCATGACCCATTCATCAATGCCGACATGCCCGGCACCACCATCTGCGCGGGC
>JBDLWH010000330.1:0-4070 GCA_039804325.1 Verrucomicrobiota bacterium | reverse complement strand
CCCTCAAACATGCCCCTGCCGATAAGGACGCCAATCTGAGTTAGAACCTGCTGCTAACCCTCCCATCCATGCCGATTCCAGAACTCTGATCGCATCAGGAACCTGTAATTCCCGTCGTTTTCCATTCCCCATCATTCCCTTTCCTAGAGCGATGGGCGTTCCAGGCACTCATGGCATTTTTTCCTTGTCACTATCAACCCATGGTAGAACAATGAGAACCCTCAGCACCACATGTGGTGCCTCGTGCCTTTTCCGACCTCAAAGACCCCCATCGCTCGCCCCACTCGACCTGAAACTGATTTTGTTTGCCATGAAACCGCCCCTTTCGACACTCGATACCGCCGCCCGTCACATGACCCCGCCCGCCCCATCACATGCAGGACTCACTTTTGAGCCCCGTTTCGCCACGCCAGAAGTATCGCCCTTCGATGAAATTCAATGGCATCAGCGCACCGCAGAGATCACCGACGACAGCGGTAAAGCGCTTTTTCGCCAAGAAAACGTGGAAGTTCCGAAAGCATGGAGCGAACTCGCCACGAAAATTGCGGTCTCAAAGTATTTTTATGGTGACGCGGCCAATGGCAGCGACCCGCATCAGGGAGGCCGCGAACAATCAGTGCGCCAACTCATCCACCGCGTCACTCGCACCATCACCGACTGGGGCCTCGAAGACGGGTACTTCGCCAACGACGCAAGCGCAGAACATTTTTATCAAGATTTGACCTGGCTTTGCCTGCATCAATACGGGGCGTTCAACTCACCCGTCTGGTTCAACGTCGGGCTCTACCACCTCTACGGAGTGGGCAAACACGGGAGCCAAGGCGGCTGGTATTGGGAGCAAGAATCGGGCAATGCCCACCGCGCCCCAGGCCAATACCACTACCCCCAAGCCAGCGCCTGCTTCATCCAAAGCGTGAAGGACAACATGGAGGACATCATGCGCTTGGCCTCCTCGGAAGCCATGCTCTTCAAATACGGATCGGGCACCGGCTCGGATCTATCGACGCTGCGCTCGTCGCGCGAAAAACTCTCCGGCGGGGGCAAGCCATCGGGCCCGATGTCGTTTTTGCGCATTTACGACCAAGTGGCCAATGCCGTGAAGTCAGGGGGAAAGACGCGTCGGGCGGCCAAGATGAACACCCTGAAAGATTGGCATCCAGACATTGAGGATTTCATTGAAGCCAAGACTATCGAGGAAAAGAAGGCGTGGGCCCTCATTGAGCAAGGATACGACGGCAGCTATAACGGCGACGCCTATGGCTCGGTTATGTTCCAAAACGAAAATCTCTCGGTCCGCACTAGCGATGAATTCATGAAGGCCGCCGTGGCGGGATCCGATTGGTGGACGCGTCGCGTGACAGATGGCGAACCGTGCGAACTCAAAAACGCCCGTGAATTGCTGCGCAAAATCGCCCTCGGCACCTGGACATGCGGGGATCCGGGCATGCAATTCGATTCGACCATCCACAAGTGGCACACCTGCAAAGGAAGCGGCCGCCAAAATTCCACCAACCCGTGCTCGGAGTATCTCTTCCTCAACGACACGGCCTGCAACCTTGCCTCGCTCAACCTGGTGCGCTTCCAACAAAGCGATGGCTCGTTCGATATCGAACGCTTCCAATCGGCCGTGCGCATCTTCATCGTTGCCCAGGAAATCCTCATTGATCGCGCGAGCTATCCGACCAAACCCATCGCGGAAAACTCGCACGCCTTCCGCACCCTTGGCCTCGGCTACGCCAACCTCGGCGCTCTGATCATGAGCCGCGGAATCGGCTATGACAGCGATGAAGGCCGCGCTCACGCCAGCGCCATCACCGCCCTCATGACTGGCCACGCCTACGAAGTGAGTGCCGAAATGGCCGCCGCCAAGGGTGCCTTCCCGTCCTATCACGACTCGCGCTACGGCGATGTCACCCACCCGCCCAGCCCGTCCAACGAGGCGTCCATGCTCGAAGTCATCGAACTCCACCGCGAGCGCGCCACCAAATTGACTGGCCACGGCGATTGCACCCCCATCATTGAGGCCGCCCGTGCCACTTGGGACCGCACGTTATCAAAGGGCCGCGCCCACGGGTTCCGCAACGCCCAAGTCACGGTGCTCGCCCCCACCGGCACCATCGGCTTCCTCATGGATTGCGACACCACGGGCATCGAACCCGACATCGCCCTGGTGAAATACAAACTGCTAGCCGGTGGCGGCATGCTCAAAATTGTCAATCGCACCGTGCCCCCGGCGCTCATTCAGCTCGGGTACACCTCGGAGGAAATTGCCGCCATTCTCATTCACATCGAGAAATACGACACCATCGAAGACATCACCGATGATGACACCGGAAAAACCCACACCAGCGGGCTGAAACCCGAGCACTTGTTAGTGTTTGATTGCGCCTTCAAACCGCACCTCGGCACCCGCAGCCTCAACTATCGCGGCCACCTGCGCATGATGGCCGCCGCCCAGCCGTTCCTCAGCGGAGCCATCTCGAAAACCGTCAACATGCCCGAGACGGCGAGCGTCGAGGACATTATGCAAACGTATGTCGAAGCGTGGCAGCTCGGACTCAAGGCCGTGGCCATCTATCGCGACGGCTCGAAGCGATCAGCCCCGCTCAACACCAAAAAAACCGTTGGGATGGGCGGGCTGGCCGACGCGACCACCCCGGCTGGCGAGGATATCGCCGAGCGCATCGCGGCCCTCATTCGCGAAAACGAGGATCTGCGGCAGAAATCTGAAACCCGCGCGCGCCGCCACATGCCAGACACGCGCATGTCACTGACTCACAAGTTTGAAATTGCAGGTCACGAGGGTTACATCACGGTGGGCCTCTATCCAGACGGACGCCCGGGCGAGTTGTTTGTCCAAATGTCCAAGGAAGGCAGCACCATCGGCGGCCTCATGGACACCGTGGCCACCCTCACCTCCATCTCATTGCAATACGGGGTGCCTCTCGAACAAATGGTGAATAAATTTGCCTATCAACGGTTTGAGCCAAGCGGATTCACCAAAAACCCCGACATCCGCACTGCTTTCAGCATCACCGACTACGTCTTCCGCTGGCTCGGGTGCGAATTTATCAATGGCTACCGCCAGGCCACCTCACCCGAAAACCATCAGAGCGAACTGCCCATGCCCGAAATCGCCCAGATGGAGCAGCAAGCACTCAACCGCCCCGTGCCCGAACTCCGCGTCAACCCGGAGCGCCAAACACCCTCACAAAAAGCTGACCGCGTCAAAACCGCCCTCGGCACCGCTTTCATGGGCATCACCTGCTCGAATTGCGGCTCCGACAAAGTGATCCGCGCCGGTGCCTGCGGCTGCTGCACGCAATGCGGCACCAGCCAGGGATGCAGCTAACGCCCGGCGTTAACCGAAACGCACGGAGCCTGTCATGCTGTTCGCCGCCAAACGCTCCCTGTTCGTCATCGGCAGCCTGCTCGCCCTGATGGGGGCGGTCGAATTACTGGATCTGCTAGGCGGCCGCTGGCTGGCGTTGGATCAATTCGGCATCGTCCCGCGCTGCTGGTCCGGCCTCGTTGGCATTCCCCTTGCGCCGTTCCTGCACTGCGGATGGTCCCATCTGGCCGCCAACAGCCTGCCGTTCGCCATTCTCGGACTGTTTGTCATCGGCCGCGGCGAACGCACCTTCTGGGCGGTCAGCGCGAGCATCGTGATCTTGGGCGGGCTCGCCGTCTGGTTGTTCGGCCGCGGCCATTCCGTCCATCTCGGGGCCAGCGGCCTGATCTTCGGCTATTTGTCACTTTGTGACAAAAAGTCCCGCTGTCTTATCCCGCTGTCTTACGCAAACCCAAGCGGCACGTTGAAACCACCTATTAATGGCAGTAAACATACAGGACGCTTCCTGGATGATTACTGTATCCATACATACATGATGCTGAAAAGCACTCCTGCTCGTTGATATGACAATCCCAAAAAAGTTTTGCTTTAGTTGCTTCTGTTTAGCTCTTTCTTGCTTAGTGCTAAATAGCTGCGAAAAATCATCTAAAAAAGAACATTTGGGATCCAGCAGAGATGATCGGTCCACATCTGATAACCCACATTCTAAATCTAGAGT
>JBDLWH010000329.1:0-3156 GCA_039804325.1 Verrucomicrobiota bacterium | reverse complement strand
GCCAGCGCGCGGCCACGGCTCTCACAAAACGCTCGGATGACGTCGTGCCACAATTGATTGTGATGCTGAAAAGTACGGATCTGAATACCTGCTACGGCGCGTGCCTGGCCCTGCAATACCTCGAAGGACGCGCGGTGTCGGCCACCGACGCGCTGATTCCCTTATTAGCAGCTAACGACATGTGGCTGCGGACCCGCGCCAGTTTTGCGCTCAGCGGCATCGGCAAGCCCGCGCGCAAGGCCGTGCCTGCCATGCTGAAATTGGCCCAGGCCGTCAACCCGAATGACCCACGCGCCATGGAATCGAAGTATCTGTCATTTGCACTGTTTCGGTCTCGATATATCGACAATGTGCCACGCACCAAAGGATTGTTAGTTGACTCGGTGGAAGGCGTCGATCGTGACCTGCTCTATCCGACGATCAAGCATCTGCTGGGCAGTGATGATGGTCTAACTGGTTACGCGATGCTCTCGATCTTCGACACGCTGACCGCCGAGGAGCTCAAAACCATGTTGCCAGATATCATCAAGGTGGCTCACGACACTCAACCAAGCGGCGAGATGTTCGCTCAAGATATCCGCGTTGCCGCTTTTCAATTTCTAGCAAAAAACAAAGTAGCAGCGGGTTTGCCGGCGTTTATAGAATACTTCAAAACGCAAAACGGTTGGGGCTGCAAGACCACGCAGTTGCTGCCGTTGTTGAAAGAATATGGAGCGGCAGCGCGCCCTATCCTCCCGCAACTTCAAGAACTGCAAGCCTCATGGCAAGCCCATGAGGATGGCGCTGCCGGTCCATCACGAGCCGCCATCGCCGCCGAGGTCATCAAGGCGATCCAGGCTGACGCCTTACCGTAAGGCTTGGGCATCGACGGGTTTAGGAGCAGGAACAACGGGTGCCACAGGCGGTGGCGCGACGCGCGGCAAGTTTGGCTTCCAGGGCCACGGCTGTTGGGCTAACCGATAGGCCGCCGAGGTTCGTGCAGCGGACTTCACGCGGCATTTGGCTGCCGACCTGTTTGGCGGTGTCGATCACTTCGTCTAGGGGGATGACGGGATCATAGCCGGCTAGGGCCATGTTAGCGCATGACAGAGCATTGCTAGCGGCCATGACATTTTTGCCGAGGCAGGGACCTTCCACGCGGTTAGCCACGGGGTCGCAGATCAGGCCGAGCATGCTCTGAAATGCCATCGATGAGGCTGCTACCGCCTGGGTTAGAGTACCACCGCCGAGCGTCACAAGCGCCGCTGCGGCCATGCTCGCAGCAGAGCCGCCCTCGGCCTGGCAGCCGCCGACTTCAGCGGCAAATGTCCAGCGAGTGGCGATGAACACGCCGATGAGGCCGCTGGCTAACAAAGCCTTGGCCATATCCACCTCGTCGAGCCCCATGGATTCGGCCATGGCGATGACAGCGCCGGGCAGTGCCGCGCATGCGCCAGCGGTGGGAGCTGCGACGATGACGCCCATGGAGCTTTTCACCTCCATCAGTGAGGTCACATAGAGAATGATGCGATTGAGGGCGCCTCCATCTAACAATCCACCATTGCGCATCAACTCGTCGAAGCGTCCGGATTGATGGCCAAGCACGCGATCATCGTAGTGAGTTCCCGCAATGCCCGCAGCGATCGAATGACGGACGATGCGCACGATATCCACCATTTTAGCGATGACATCCGCTTCGCTCAGGTTGCCGCGAGCCATTTCATATTGCACGGCCAATTGCCAGAGCGGCGTGGCGCGGCCCGCGTCATATTCTAGCATTTCGGTGCATGAGCCGAAGGGCACCGTCATTCCCTTGCGAGACATCACAGGGAGGACTGGTCCGAGGTGGTTGATGGAGAGAATGCCAGGAATATCAGATAGGACGTTATGATGAATGAACTGAGGGGCTTTGATCTCCACGAGTTGTCGGCCATCTGCTTCATGGAGGAGGATTTCATCAGCGGTGATGCGCAGTGAAAGGGCAGCGACGACATCGTTTCCCAGTCCATCGACCCATAACAGGGTTTCATAACAATCGCCAAACATCGAAACCGCAAATCCATCGATGTCGATGACTTCCATCATGCCGCCACCCGTCGAGATGGCTCGTAGGGAGTGGGTGGCGTGCGGGCCGTGGAGGGTGAGTCGATAGGTGTTAGGGTGAGGGTCGCTGGCGTCCACAGTTTCGATAGCGATGCGCACGCCGCTGTCGCGCAGGGCCTGCGGGGAGTCTGGTAGGCGGGCATCCGCAGCGTCCCAGCCCATCAAGCCGCCGAACAAGCCCATGTCAGAGCCTTGGGTGTCGTGGGTAGTGGGGAGGGAGCCGTTTCGGTCGAACTCGACTAACACATCGGTAAAATCTGCCTGCATGAGGTCGCGGGCGAGGCGGCCGATGCGCAGAGCGGCGGCGCAGTGAGAACTGGATGGGCCGCGCATCACGGGGCCGATCACGTCATTGAAGATGCTGACGAGCATGAGTGTGATAGGTTATTTGTCGTTCCAGCGGAAGGTGTCGCCCTTGGCAGGGGTGGCGTTGCGCACGCTGTCCTGATAGCGCACGCGTAGCGGGTTGCCTGAGTGAGAGTGGATGAGTGCCGAGGTAAGCATTCCGTCTTTCCACTTGAGATCCACGGTGAATCCTCCACGAGCGCGCAGGCCGGTGACCTCGCCCGAAGCCCACTCGTTAGGCAGGGCGGGGAGCAGGTGGATTTCCCCGGCATGGGATTGCATGAGCATTTCGGCGATGGCGGCGGTGGCACCGTGCGCGCCGTCCACTTGAGCGGCCCGGAAGCACTTGGAAAAGAGGTTAGGAGTGGTTTGCAAGGCGACGAGGTTAGACAAGCAGGTAAGTGAGCGCTGGCCATCGTAGAGGCGAGCCCAACAGGCGGCCTTCCATGCCATGCCGAAGCCGGTACCGACATCGCCGCGGAGATTCAAGGCGACTTTGGCGGCTTGTGCCAGTTCTGGGGTTGAGGATGGGGTGATTTGGTTGCTAGGGAACAACCCGTAGAGATGCGAGATATGCCTATGTTTTGGTTCGAGCACGCCCCAATCATCTAACCATTCTTGGATTTGGCCGTTTTTTCCGATTTGGATTGGGGCGAGGCGAGCGCGGGCATCGGTTACTTGTTTGGCGAAGGGTTCGTCCACGCCGAGAATTTTGCTACTTTCGATGCA
>JBDLWH010000328.1:0-4797 GCA_039804325.1 Verrucomicrobiota bacterium | reverse complement strand
GTGGTGAGGCCGATGACGGGTTTGGCGAGCAGGACAAGCACGAGGCCCGCCACAAAATACAGGATGGCCGGCGAGTGGAAAATCTCAACCACCGGTGTGGTGTCGAGCCATGCTTGGAGGTGTTCGTTCACAGATGGGATGGGGTTGGGATTATTTGCCGCCGCGCGACGATCCGCCGCTGCGCGATGAACTCGAGCTCGTCGATCGGCCGAAGCCACCGGACGAACTCGGTCTGCTGGTAGGCGTCGATGGGGGTGGCCTGCTAGACGATCTGGCGAACGAGCGTTGTGATTGGGTCGGGTTGGTGAGCGCCTTTGCCTTGGCCGCCAATTTTTCGGCGTTGGGTGAGATGGCAGGTTGGGCAATGACTGGGCTGGACGATTGGCGCACCGACGAGCCAGCGTTGCGTGATCGCATGGTGCCGGAGTATCGGTTGGTTTCTTGGCGATTCCATCCGCCGCCGTACGATGGAGGATAGTTTCCGAAACCGTAGGGCGAGGCATAGGATGGGCGATTCGAGAACAACCAGCCCATGAGCAGGGCGTCGGTCATGCTGAAGCTCGAGTGGTGGTAATTTCCCGGCCCGTAGAGCGATGGATTGCCGGTGGTTTGCATGACGGTCTTGTCGGCATCCTTTTGGAAATCGATGGTGGCGATTTCCTGGGTTTTTCCGGGGGAAATCTCGGTGGTCAGCGAGAACCCGCGGCGCTCGCCGCCGCCATACTCGGTGACTTTGATGTAATCGACTTTTTCGTCATCGTTGAGATCGATGTTATTAACGGCGTCTGCCTGATTGTTGAGGAGTCGCTCGAAGTCCGCGCCGTCCTTGGATTTTTTGGCCAGAGCCGTTACGGCGTCGAGGTCGAGGCCCTTCGAGTATTCCTTGAGGATGATATCCGCCTGCTTTTCGGCAGTGAGTGCGTTGGTGGATGAGTTGTTGCGGCCACACTGGGAGATCATGGAAAAGACCACGAACAACGCAAACAATCCAAGACCGATTTTTATCAGGGAATTCATGGGATTTCTTCGGTATTCCAACCTTGCAGGTGGTAGTGGTAAACACGCGGCGCTGTAAGTGAAGTAAAATCTTGATTGTCGGAAACGAGCTGGTTTTTTCCAAAGACTAATGTCGCTGCGACCAGTTCCGGGGTGAGGTAGCGGGTTGGGACATCAAGTCGGCGGAGGTGAGCCAGAGAGGCGCGGGATTCTGCGGCACTTTGCCCGCTTTTGGCGATCCACCAGCCCCACTCGCCGAAGGATGGAACGTTTTCATGATAGGGGACGACGTCGAGCCCAGCGGCGCTCATGGTGCGGCCGATGCAAAGATACGCCTCACGGGCATGGAAACACGATCCTGATTGTTGGACGATCACCGCGCCGCTATTGAGGACGTTCTCTAATTGATCGTAAAATGGGCGCCCATACAGTTTGGCCAAATCCGGTGAGTTCGGATCAGGGAAATCCATGATCACCACGTCGTATCGCTCACGAACGGATTTGACGAACTCCGCGGCGTCAAGATTCATGACCCGCAACGTGGCCGTCTCGTGGAGCGTGCTTGCATATCTCTCGTATTGGCTCGCCTGAGCATTGGGGTAAGCCTCGCCTGCGCTTACCCCGGCGGCGGGTTTTCTGATCACGCGCGCGTCGGTCATGCTGCCGCCATTGAGCCGCACAAGATCTGCATCGGTGGCGGCCAGCCCGGTCATCATCGGGTCCAAATCTACCAGGGTCACCGCGTGGACATCCGGGTATTTCAGCACCTCGCGCAACGCCAAGCCGTCGCCGCCGCCCAAGATCAGAATCTTCTCGCGGCGCGTCGCGAGATGCATCGCCGGGTGAACCAGGTTTTCATGATAGATGGCTTCGTCTGCTTCGTTAAATTGCAGGTGGCCGTTGATATAGCAGCGGAGGTTGCCGGTGCGATTCTTGGTTAGAATGATGTGTTGGAACGGCGAGGTGATGGAGGTGATGATGGGGTCGCGATACAGAAATTGCTCCGCTTTGAGCGTGAGGCTCCGACCCATGATTAGCCCGACGGTGATGAACACGCCACCCGCAATGAGTTCTAACAATCGCGCGCGCGGGTGAGCGAGCCGGTTCCGATAGATAAACCCGCACAGCATCGCCGAAGCCATCGTTGCTAGGCTAACCACAAAACTAATACGGTCGATGCTGAGATAACGAACTAACAGGAATGTCCAAAGTAACGCGCCTACCAGTGCGCCGATGTAATCCATCTTGAGCACCTGAGCGAGATTGATGCGCATGTCCGGGGCGTCCTGCTCGTTGATGCGCATCATGAGTGGGATTTCGTAACCGATGAGCATGCCGACGCCGAAGGCCAGCGAGTATTGGATGACGATGTAAAGTTGGGGGAGCAGTGCGAACCCGTGAATCATGATCAACGGGCCGAATCCTCCGAGCACGGCGAGCATCACTTGGGTAGTGATCAAGCGGTCGGCTAACTTATGGGCGGGGGTGTGTTTTTGGACATCAGCCCCCAGGCCCATGGCAAAAAGCATGGTGGCGATCATGGTCGCCCATTGCTGGACCGAGTTTCCTAGCAGGTCAGAAGCAATTTTGCTCAGAGTGTATTCATAAGCTAGGCCGCAGCCACCAAGCAGAAACATCAATAGGCCGAGCGCCATGCGCGTTCGGCGGTTGTTAGTGAGCCCGGGTGCTTCGTTCACTGGGGGACGCTAACGACCTAACCTAGAAAGGAAAGCACCCATTTGATCAGGCATTCTGGGGGGGGCACCCACTCGGATGGCCAGTGAGATCCCAGATGCGATGGCTGGGTGAGGGGATCTCACGTCGCTAGATCAGTGGAGGAACGAAACGCGTTCGTTCCTCCATCAAATCGGTGGGTGATGGGTGAGCGCCGTCGTTAGTGGATAGCTGGGCAGGCGCTGAGTTGAGAGAAGAAGTCGTTTCCCTTGTCATCGACGAGGATGAAGGCTGGAAAATTTTCCACGGTAATTTTCCAGACGGCTTCCATTCCGAGTTCGGGGAAGGCGACGACTTCTTGTGATTTGATGTGGTCTTGGGCGAGCAGAGCGGCGGGGCCGCCGGTGGACCCCAGATAGAAGCCGCCGTGTTTTTGGCAGGCGTCGGTGACGTCTTTGGACCGGTTTCCCTTGGCGAGCATGACTAACGAGCCGCCATGTGATTGGAAGAGATCGACATAGCTGTCCATGCGCCCGGCGGTGGTTGGGCCGAAGGAGCCCGATGGCAACCCTGCGGGGGTTTTGGCCGGGCCAGCATAATAAACCGGATAGTTTTTGAAGTAATCGGGCAGTGAGCCATCGCGTTCGAGGATTTCCTTGATTTTGGCGTGGGCGATATCGCGAGCGACGATGATGGTTCCGGTCAGGGCGATGGCGGTGGTGACCGGGTATTTTTTTAACGTTTTCAGGGTTTCCTCCATGCCGAGGTCGAGGTTCACTGGCACGCCCTTGAACTTCCAATCACGATAGATTTCTGGGATGAATCGCCCTGGGTTTTTTTCGAGTTTTTCGAGGAAGATGCCGTCCTTGGTGATTTTGGCTTTCGCTTGGCGGTCCGCCGAGCACGACACGCCAATGCCCACCGGGCATGACGCCCCGTGGCGCGGCAAGCGCACGACGCGCACGTCGAGCGCAAAATACTTGCCGCCAAACTGTGCGCCTATCGAGGTTGCGCGGGCGCACTCTAGCAATTCTTTTTCGAGTTCTAGGTCGCGGAACGCCTGCCCGTGGACATTGCCGGTGGTGGGCAGGGCGTCGTAGTATTTGGTGGATGCGAGTTTGACCGTCTTGAGGCAGTTTTCTGCGGACGTGCCCCCGATGACAAACGCGAGGTGATAGGGCGGGCAGGCAGCGGTGCCTAACGACTTCATTTTTTCCAAGCAGAATTCCTTGAGTCGCTTCGGGTTGAGCAGTGCTTTTGTTTCTTGATAGAGATAGGTTTTGTTAGCTGATCCACCGCCCTTGGTGACAAAGAGGAACTTATAGGCGTCGCCCTGGGTGGCGTAGAGGTCGATTTGAGCGGGTAGATTCGTCTGGGTGTTGACCTCGTCATACATCGTGAGCGGAGCGGTCTGCGAGTAGCGCAGGTTTTCGCGGGTGTATGTTTGATAGATTCCGTGAGATAGGAACTCCGCGTCATCGCAGCCGGTCCATACTTGTTGGCCTTTTTTACCTACGATGGTGGCGGTGCCGGTGTCTTGGCAGAATGGCAGGATGCCGTGGGCGGCGATTTCGGCGTTTTTAAGCATCATCAGAGCGACCATGCGGTCGTTTTCCGAGGCTTCCGTGTCATCGAGGATGGCGGCGACTTGGGCGAGGTGGGCCGGGCGCAGCATGAAATTGATGGCTTTGAGGGCTTCTGCGGCTAACAGCGTGAGCCCTTCGGGAGCGACTTTGAGCACGGGCTCACCGTTGAATTCGGCCATGCTGACGTGCTCGGTGGTGAGGCACTCGTATTCGGTGGTGTCAGGGCCTAGCGGAAATGGATCTTGATAGAAAAACGGTTTATCGGACATGGCGTGAGCGGGTTCTTAGCGTGAGGACGGGCTGGGTGCAAACCGATTCTCTCATGGCGGTGGCGGTGGGTTCAGTGGCGGGCGGGGGAGGATTTTTTCCAGAGTGGAGAAGGAGGGACGTCGTTAGGGCGGCAGATGATGATGCCGGCGTGTTTGGAGGCGCCGTTGACATAATCGGTGATGGGGCAGTCAATGATGACCCTGTGGCCCTTGTCGCGGTCTGAGGTGGCGTGGGAGAAATAGGCCCGGTTAGCGATGCGCATGATCAGTCC
>JBDLWH010000327.1:0-2749 GCA_039804325.1 Verrucomicrobiota bacterium | reverse complement strand
CGGAAAGGGTAAAAAAGTTCTCTTCGTCGGCTGCAAGCGCCAGGCGCAGGACGCCATCCGCGAAGCCGCGGAAGCGACCGGCCAACACTACGTCAACCACCGCTGGTTGGGCGGGATGCTCACTAACAGCCTCACCGTGCGCAAAAGCGTCGAACGCCTCAAATACCTCGAAAACATCGAAAAACAGCCGGAATTCAAGGCCATGTCCAAAAAGGAACTCGCCGCCCTCGGGCGCGAGCGCGAAAAACTCCTGCGCAATCTGCGCGGTGTGCGCGACATGGATAAGAAGCCCGACGCCGTGGTGATCGTGGATTCAGCCCGCGAAACCATCGCCGTGGCCGAAGCTCGCCGCCTCAACATCCCTATCATCGCCTTAGTGGATACCAATGCCGATCCGGCTCTCGTCCAATTCCCGATTCCGGGCAATGACGATGCTATCCGCTCGATCCGCATCATCCTCCAAAATCTCGTGGACGCCATGGTCACGGCCCGCCGGAACTAACTCACACTCACCACCGCCGGGCGCTTGTCGAATGGCATGCGCCCGGCTTTTTTTCCAAACCACTCTACTTCACGCCTGATATAACTACCATGATCACTGCTGCTATCGTCAAAGAACTCCGCGATAAAACTAACGCCGGCATGATGGACTGCAAACGCGTCCTAACCGAAACTAACGGCGACATCGATGCCTCGATCAAATTGCTGCGTGAGCGCGGCATCGCCAAGGCTGGTGCCAAGGCTGACCGCGCCGCCAATGAGGGCATCATCACCGCTCGCGTCAACGCTGGCACCTCCGGCATTCTGTTGGAAATTAACTGCGAAACCGACTTTGTCTCCAAAAACGAAAACTTCCAAGCGTTCGTCAATGAAGTGTCTGATGCTCTGGCAGCGGCGAAAGTAGCCGATCACGCTGCGGCGCTGGCCATCCCACACGGTGGATATAGTTTGGAAGACTATGTGAAGGCCAAGGTCATTGAAGTGGGCGAAAACCTCCAGTTCCGTAAATATGTGCGTTATGACGCCGCGCCTGGTGGTGTGATTAGTTCCTATATCCACATGGGTGGCAAAGTGGGCGTGCTCATCGAAATGGGCACCACTAAACCCGAAACCGCCACCACGGAAATCTTTCGCGAATTGATCAAGGATCTCACGCTGCACATCGCTGCTTGCGCTCCCAAAGGACTTTCTCGTGAAGATATCCCCGAGGCTATCGTCGAAAACGAAAAGGACATCTTCCGCGCCAGACTCGCCGCAGAAGGCAAACCAGCCAACCTTATCGAAAAAATCATCCCCGGCCAACTCGGTAAATTCTTCGCAGAAAGCTGCTTGTTGGAGCAGGGCTTCGTGAAAGATACCGACACTACGATTGTGGCCCTCTTAGATGCCAAGGGCAAGGAGCTTGGCGACACCCTGACCGTCACGCGCTTTGTGCGCTTCGGATTGGGCGAGTGATCGCATCCTAGACCCGGGCCGCGTTTCTCACGCGGCCCGGACACTTGGCTCTAACGGAGCCGGGCCTTCAAGCAAGTGCTGAGGGAGACCCGCGCGAGAAACGTTTCGCTCTCAGACACGGCTTACGAAATGTGTGCTTAGGAGCTTGTGTTGGTGGATTGATCCATGCAGTTTCTATCCATGAGCGATGTGATGATCGAAACAGTGGATGTCCACCGCAGCTATCGGATAGGCCGAAAACCTATCGAGGTGTTGCATGGCATTGACCTGCGCATCCATCGTGGCGAGAGGGTGTTTTTGTGCGGCCCGAGTGGGGCAGGCAAAACCACTTTGTTATATACCCTAGCCGGATTGGAACGCCCCGAACGCGGAAGCGTCCACATCCATGGACAGGATCTTTATGCCATGGGCCGCCGTGAACAAGCCCGCTTCCGTAACCGCGAAGTTGGTTATATTTTTCAAAATTACCATCTCCTGCCCGAGTTAACAGCGCTGGAGAACGTGGCCGTCCCGGGGGCCATTGCCGGCAGGAATGCCTCTGAGGCCGCGCGCCGGGCATTGGCGCGGGTGGGACTTTCTGAGCGCGCCGAGCATTTACCCGCCGAACTCTCCGGAGGCGAGCAACAGCGCGTCGCCATTGCCCGTGCCATCGTTAACGAACCCAAGGTCTTGTTTGCCGACGAGCCAACAGGCAACCTCGACTCCAGAAATAGCGCGGAAATCATGAAAATATTGCTAGATCTAGCGACCGAGCATCAGGTCACGCTCGTGGTGGTTACCCATGATGAGCATCTCGCACGGGCCGGCGGCAGAACGTTGATCATCCGCGACGGCTCTGTCTTTGCCAAAGAGGAAAATTGTGCCACTGATGGACGCCCATGAACCAAGCATAGCGCGTTTGTTCCACGACGGTCAGGCGCGTGCCTCTCGCTCATGCGCCGTGCGACACCTCACACTCACGAAATCAGCGTGCTTGTCCGATAGACGATTTCCCATTATCCGTGGACAAGTCTTTCCGCCCCCTCAACCTCCATGATCCGCAATTTGCTTTTGTTTCTGCTCGGCTCCTGGCCTATCGTCACTCTCGCAGGTCCTAACGACAAACCGAGCCCAACCGATTGGGCCGTGCAGGGCGCTCCCTACCGCGTGGTCCTCCTCGCTGATACGCCACCTGTCACGCCTGAGGCGGGGTGGGAAATTTGCTTGCCGGACTTCGGTGCCGGCCGATGCGACATGCGCGATGTTGTTTTGTTGGATTCTAATGGAAAGGAAATCCCCCTCGATCCCATCTGGC
>JBDLWH010000326.1:0-2630 GCA_039804325.1 Verrucomicrobiota bacterium | reverse complement strand
CCGCAAAACAGCGAAAGAAACCCGAAGAACCGGCCGAAGCGAGCCTCATTTTCCATGTAGCCGATGCTATAAATAAAGATCCACAAGGCGACAAACGTCACCATTGCCGCCATTGAGGCGCTCAGCGGATCAAGCACCAACCCGAGTTTGAGCGGCACATCGGCAAAGGTGAACCAGGTGAGCGAGGTGGCTAGGCGGAACGGCAAGCCTTCGTTACTAGGGGTGAGCGTGCAGGAAAAAGCAGCTAGCGCAATCAGGCAGGAAGCGCCCAGCGCGCCGACGGCGAGTTTAGATGCGAAGCGACCGCGTCGGTTAGGTAACAAGGCGATGATGCCACCGGCCATGAGCGGCAGGAATGGCACCCACCAGAGGAGGCACGGAAGATGGGGTAAGAGAGCGTCAGCCATGGAGAGAATCGAGGCGGTTGAGATCGGTCGAACGGGTGTGGCGGAAAACCATCAAGATGATGGCCAGGCCCACGGCCGCTTCGGCAGCGGCTATGGCAATGGAAAAAAGCACAAACAGGGGGCCAGTTAGGTCTGGGTCGGGTGGGCCGTAGCGCCAGAAAGCGATGAAATTGATATTGGCGGCATTGAGCATGAGTTCGATGCCCACGAGGATGAGCACGGCGTTGCGGCGTGTGAGCACGGCGGTGAGGCCAAGCGTGAAGAGGAGCGAGGAAAGGGTGAGCAGGAGCGCAAGGGGCGTCATGAATCCGATGGGGTGGAAGGTTTCTTGCCGGGATCGCGGGCGAAGAGAGCGGCACCGATCATCACCGCGGTGAGGAGCACGCCCACGGTTAGCACGGCTGGCACGTGTGTGGTAAATAACAGTGTGCCAAGTTGTTCCACCGAGAGTGCGGGAGCCTCGGGCGAACCTGATGGAAGGTTGCCCATGCGCCCGACCGCAAAAAACATTCCCCCTAACACTGGTAACGTGCAAAGCAGGCCCGTCATCACCGAGCGCGGACGGCGCGCCAACTCCTCGGCTTCATCACCGGGCCGCGTGATGAGCAGCGAGAAAACAATGAGCACGGCCACCGCGCCGACATAGACCATGAACTGAACTAGACCGATGAAATCCGCGCCGATGGTCAGAAAGAGGACGGCCACGAGGGCGAGGGCGAGGGCCAAAAGCAGCGCCGCATGGACCGGACGAGCCTTCCACACCGCGCCTAGTGCGGCGAGGAGAATCAGGGGTGAAAGTATCAGAAGTGGTATCATCGAGGAGCGTGTTTTCCTATAAGTCCCGTTAGTTCTATCAATCCGCAAAAGTATAAGTCCGCGTGGCCGGTGCCAGGCGGCGGTTGTAAAGCACGGTGAGTATCAGCCAGGGAATCATCAAGAACGGGACGGTCGCGAGCCAGCCGATCAAGCCGCAGCCGGTGAAGTGCCAGATGGCGGCAGCGGGGAGCGTGAGCAGAGCC
This sequence comes from Verrucomicrobiota bacterium, assembly GCA_039804325.1. Lineage (GTDB taxonomy): Bacteria > Verrucomicrobiota > Verrucomicrobiia > Verrucomicrobiales > Akkermansiaceae > Luteolibacter. The sequence goes on along the minus strand of JBDLWH010000326.1, from coordinate 1,204 downwards.
ATGGGGATGAGGCACAACCAAGCAAAGCGCATTAGTTGGTCGATGCGCACGCGTGGGAAGGTGCCGCGAATCCAGAGGAACGAGAAGATGACGACGGCGAGTTTGGCAAAGAACCAGATCCATGAAGGGACGAGCCCGAGACCAGGGAGAGGTGCCTGCCAGCCGCCAAGAAACAGGGTAATGCCTAGGCCGGAGATAGCGAAAAGTCCGAGGTATTCGCCCATGAAGAACAAGGCGTATTTGAACCCCGAGTACTCTGTCATGTGGCCGGCGACGATTTCCGACTCCCCTTCTGGCAAATCGAACGGGCAGCGGTTAGCCTCGGCGATGGAGGCGATGTAAAAGATAAGACCCGCGGAGAACCCCCATGGAGTGAAGATATTCCAAGCCGGGATGAATCCCAGATGGAAGCCGCCTTGCTGAGCCACGATGGCGGGCAGTGACAGCGAGCCTGACATCATGACGACTCCCAACGCGGAAATCATGAGTGGCAGTTCATAACTCACCATTTGCGAAATGGCGCGCATCGCTCCTAACATCGGGAACTTTGATCCGCTTGCCCATCCTGCCATGAATACCGCCAACTCGGTGAGTGTCCCGACGGCAAAGAAAAATAACAATCCGAGTTCTAACGGTACGGGCACCCATTCGCGGCCATAGGGAATGACGCCCAAGGCTAGGATCGAAGGCACGACGATCAAGATGGGAGCCGCTAGATGCAACCACCACTCGGCCTTGGCTGGCACGATATCCTCCTTAGTGAGCATCTTGATGCCATCGGCCACGGGTTGTAGGATGCCAAACCATCCGGCGCGATTCGGGCCGATGCGATTTTGGATACGCGCCAGAGTCTTGCGCTCAATGAGCGAGAGCAGCGCAAAGGCACTCAGAAATACCGCAACCACCGTGGCGGCCGCAATCCCAAACCCCGCCAATGAGACCAGCCAGCTAGGCGCGCCCAAAAACTCCAAGAGCATTTCCACGAGCCGCTGGGGCAGTCGGGGAAGCCATTCGGGTGCCCACAGAGGCGGGCTGCCGGTTGATATATCAAGCAAACTCATACGGTTTCTCCCTTCTGTTCGGTTGCGACCTTGGCGGCGGCGGCGGCTTTAGCCTTAGCCTCCTTAGCGGCTTGAGCGGCGAGTTTTTTATCCTCATCGGCCTTGCGGCGGGCCTGCACCTCGGACGCCTGTTCGGGGCGCAG
>JBDLWH010000325.1:0-13196 GCA_039804325.1 Verrucomicrobiota bacterium | reverse complement strand
TGGGAGCCCCTTTAGGAACGGGCGCGGCGGCCAGCGTCAGAAGTTTTTCATCGAAGCTGACGGTGCCAGTGAGGGCACCGGACGACAGCCGCACGACGGTGCCGAGGGGATCGCCAGGTTTGCGAGTGACTTCGAGGATTTTGAATTCGCACTTGGGATTATCGGAATCCACGGTGATGCGATCCTCAGGTTTTTTCTTATTCAACAAGGTGACGCGGTAGCCGGAGCCGACGGGTGAGACCCCGGCGAGCGCGTAGTCATCGAGCGGGTTGACGGCGGGGCCGAGGTCGGCGGGTGGAGGTCTGGACGTGAAGGGCGAGTTCGTCCAGAGGCCGACGTATTTTGTGAGCGGCGCTTTTTGAGGCAAGACCGCCGAGGCCAAGCCGGTCATGGCGAGGCAGCAGAGGAGGATGCGGGGCGCGGAATGCATGGAATGAGAGTGATGGGGAAAGGTGGGTTTGCGAAGTGCTAAGTGCGATCAGGTCGTCGGGGGTAGCGGGACAAACCATTGTTCGACGGTCACGGTGCAATCGATCTTGGTGTCGTCTTGAACATTGGGAGAAAGCCGGATGCTCGAAGCGATGCGCAATTGCTCGGGACTGTTGAGGCGATCAAACCACCGGTAAAGCGCTTCTTCGGTGCCATTGACAACAATCTGGATTTTGGCGCGATGAAAATAACGCCCTTCGGAAGCGTCGGTAGGCAACGGTTTCTGGGCTTTGGCAGTTAAGCCAATGGCTTTGGCTTCGGTTTCGCAAAGTTGCTGGAGTTGGGTTTGGACGTCCTGGTTGGCGGCAGGTTGCGGTTCATGTGCGGCGAGCCACTCCATCTGGTCGGTCACTTGGTCGCGGCTGGCGCTGAACATTTCGGCGGTTTCGAGTTTTTGGCGTGCGAGATCGCGTTGGCGGCTCACCTCGAGGCGTTTGGCTTTGAAGAGCCCTAAGCCAATGATATTGAGGATGAGAAATCCTGCGGCGGCAAAGAAGAGCAGGAGTTTTTTTTCGCGGGGTGACATGGGGGAAGCAACGAGTAATGGCTAATGGCTAAATGAGAAAGCACGAGGAAAACCGACGGGCAACGAGATGGTGATGGTTGCCTTGAGAATGTGGCATGTGGGAGATAAACGCCGATTTGGCAGCAATTTGTCGGTCAGGGGTTCGATTCTGCAGCGGGAACGGCACCGATGAAGCCAAATTCCCAGCCGCGGGTCGATTGAGTGGATTCGGGCGTCTGCCAGGTAAAGTTGGAGAGGTCGGTATTTTTCGTGAGTTTGAGGCTGAACGAATTGACGGGTGGGAGCTGGGGTGCTTCGCCGGTGATTTTGATATCCGTGGCACTGATTTCGGCGATTCTGAGGCGCAGTCCACTGCTGGGCGGGATGCACGTGGCGATGCGCTGGAGAATGTCCACGGGCGAGTTCGTCAGGTCGATGACGTGGGAGAGTTCATTCCATTTCGCGACATGCTGGGCATAGGCTTCGCCATCAGGAGCGGCCAGTTGTGCTTGAGCGACGAGCGAGCGAGTTTCCTTCATGCCTTGCCAAAGTCCGTAGCCGAACCATCCGATGAGGCCGAGATAAATCAGGGCGACGGCGGCGACGCCAAGCATGACGTTGCGGTGCTGCAGGGCGGCGCGGCGCGCGGCGCGCACGTCGGCGGGCAGGAGTTTGCTCAGCGGATTGGGCAAGACGGGAACCGGACGTGGGGCAATTTCGACGGGGGCGACGAACGCCCGGGTAAGCGGGGTGAGGTCGGGGGCTGGGTGGTGGGTCCAGACGACGACGCGCCCCGGTTCGACGTCCATGCCTTGCATGGCCAATTGGATGAGGGAAAGGCGGATTTCACGGGCCAGCGAGTCATCGGGCAGATCGGCGTCCACGGCGGTGGCTTGGCAATAGACGAGTTTACCCTGGGTGAAGGCGGCAAACACCCAGCGACCAAATTCTTTCCACAACGCGAGGACATTCCCATCGACAGGGAAGGCGCGGGCAGAGAGATCAAAGCATTTTGGGCCACGGGGCGGCAGGTCGCCATCGCTAGGGGATCGCAGAAACACGGCGAGCAAGGCGGTGTTTTCGGGCTCGCGGGCGACAACAAACACATCTGTGAGCTGGCCGGCCATCGGGTCTGGTCGAAGCCCGAGGCGCTCGGCATGCAGTGCCGCCAAATCAGGGAAAAGCGCCGCATCGTCACTCGTCACTCGCAGCGGTACTGCCGTGAGGCTTTTCACCGGGAAAAACAGTGAAATCTCGCCAGAAGGAAGCCCGGCGAGATCGCCCGCGCGTTCGATGTCTGTGGCGCGATGAAGGGTAGATGGGCCGTCGTTATGGCGGGTCCAAATTTCCCACCCGGAATCGCCGGGGACGAGCAGGACATGATCAGTTGATTTGCTCACGGGATGATTTCTTCGGTGCGTTCGAGAAGGGCCGGTTTACCGGTGCGATTTTTGATAATGACGGTGATTTTTCGTTTGGCCCCTGCGGAGAAGCCGGTGCTTTCGATGCGAGTGGCGGTATCATTGACGGTGAAGCGCCTAGCAAGATCGGTGCGAACCTTGAGGTCTATTCCCAAAAGATCAAGCGCCGCCTCGGCGGATGAAAACGGGATGTCGTCCATCGTATCGCGCTCGCCATCGGCCCCACGCACGGTTTCGGGAATAAGGGAGGCTCGCTCGACCGGGCAATCCGCAGCCACGGCGATCAACTCGGCGCTCGCTTCGTTGAGATCCAGCGGCCCGCTGCTCCACACCGTGAACCAATCGCGCCACCCGGGGTAGGCAGCCTCGACGAGATCCATGCCACTCACCAGCCGCATTTCATTGATCTCATAAAACGGACGGTTGAAGGGTTGATTGATGCGCCCGTCTTTCTCGTAATCCTTTTTTTCGGCACCGTTGAGGCCGGTGTCGTCATCGGCATCCACCCAGTCGCAGAGGCAATCGACGACGGATTGGGCGTCTTGGACGTCGAGTCCCCAATGGCAGAAAATCGAGGTGAGCAAGGGTTTGTCCTGTTGGAGAATCAGGGCATTGATATTGAATCGGCCGCCTTCAGACAGCAATTTCACCTCGAAGCCCACGCCGGTGTCCTCGTGGATTTGCCGGAGGATGGGGTCGGCGCGTTTGACCGCGGGATTGCATCCCACGGCGATGCCCATTTCGGCGATTTGGCGGGCGTGCGAGCCGTGGATTTTGGCTGACGAGAGTTCCATATCGAACGAAATGACGCGCAAGGCGGCCATGGTGGCCATCGAGAGAATGGCGATGAGCCAGAGCACGGCCATCAGCGCGGCACCGCGGCGGGATCTTTCCATGGAAGAGCGTGAATGCATCTGAAAATTTAGTTTCCTCCTCCGGGCGCGCCGCCGATTGAGATTCCCCCGCCCGGGGTCACCACGGGCTTGCCGTCGCCGCCGGGTTGGCCGCCGGGTTGGCCGGGTTGGCCGCCGCCTTGCATCATTTGGCGCATGACGACTTCTGGGTTTTGTTTGGGAGGCAACCAGAACACCTGTCGCATTTCATCGCCCTTGGCACCGATGGCCATGGTGAGCTCGATTTGCAATGGCAGGCGACCCTCGGTTTCCCAATCATAGAGCCACTCCATGGTGCGCCCATCTAACAACCGCCACTCGAAGAACGCGACGTCTTCGAGCAGGACGATTTCGGCGAATGGTTTTGTATCGAGGACCGATGAGCCGATGGCAGATTGCGCGCTTTCCAGGATTTCGTTTTCGTAAAACTTGAGGACAATATCGAGGTAGCCGCTGCGGCGTTTGACGGTTGAGATTTGGACGGCTTTTGCGATGCGATCCTGGCCGCCCCAGGTGAAGCTCATGGGGACATTTTGCAGGGTGAGATCCGAGATGTAATGGGAGCTGGAGCCCTCGACCTTGAGGTTGAAGCGAGCATTGCCCGGCAAGGCGGAAAACCGTTGGCCGAGGAGCTCAAAGAACGCTTGGTGAAGCATTTCCTCGTTTTGGGATTTGACGATGGCATTGCCCAGAGTCAGCGACGCGCGGGCGGTGGCGAAGACCATGCCGACAATGATGCCCAGCAAACCCATGGCGATCACGAGCTCAAGAAGCGTGAAGGCGGATCGACGGGCGCTGAAGGATGAAAGTTTCACGGTTGATACATGCGGCCGTAACGCCAGGTTTCCACGACGCGCTCCTGGGTCATGGCGTTTTCGAACCATCGGGCTTTGATTTCGATGCGATACATTTCCTGCAACAACTGGCCGTCCTCATTTTCCAATTCCTCGAGCAAAGAGATGGTGGTGTCGAGTTCGATGTGGGTATCGGCCACGGTGGAATGGGTGACACCTTCCTCCAGGGTCGGGAGCGAGAGCGTTTCGTCGAGAGCGCTGTCGAGGATGCGCGTGATGCGCAATTCGCTCTGGGCTAGGGCGGCCACGGAGGCCATGCGGTTGAGGGCAACGGTGAAACCGGTGGCAGCCATGCCGAAAACCGCCAATGCTAGGATCATTTCCAGCAGGAGGAAGCCACGACAACCAGAATGGACATGGCGTTTCATCGGACTTCCAACTGGCTATCGCGGATGGTGGCGGTGAGTGGGTGATAACTGTCTTCCGCCCAACTCTTGTCGAGGGTCATCCGCACGGAGAGGGGTTCGCAGAGGCCGGTCGGATCGAAGCGCCAGAGGTGGATGGAGTTGCGGCCGGTGGGTAGCCAAGTGGTGGCATTCCATCGGCGCACGCTGATTTCCATGTTCTCGGGCAAGACGCATTCCCGGTGTTCGCCGCCAACTGGAGTAACGGGATCTCCACCGATGCGATGACCGCCGGCGGTCTTCTTCTCATCTTGGCCGGCCTCGGCCAGCGGGAGCAATTTCACAATGCCCTGGCGAAATTCGATGGCGTAAGGCGTCTGCTTGAGGATGGCGGTGGTTCGGGCGCGTTTGGCCAACAACTCGATTTCGCCCGATGTTTTGCGCAGTGAGTGTTCGTCGGACGAGTAGATCATCAATCCCGCAGCCCCAGCCATCATCATGCAGGCGATGGCGAGAACCATCACGATTTCCAGCAGGGTAAATCCCGGAGAGGTCTTACATTTTCTGGCTGTTGATATCATCCTCAGTGTGTTCCTGACCGTCTTCACCAAGGCTGATGATTTCAGGTTCGTTCTTATCTACGCTGCCGGGGAAGCGGTAAACGTAGTCACGGCTCCAAGGGTCTTGGTTGAGTTTGGTCATTGCCTTGCTCGCCACGAGCACTTTGAGACCCTCGGCCGAACTTGGGTAGCGACCTTTGTTGAGTTTATAGAGGCTCAGGGCGGAAAGAAACGCGTTGATGTCGGCTTTGGCCTGGGTTGGCTTGGCTTGGTTCGAGATGCCGCGCATGGCGAAAATGGCACCACCCATGATCATGGCAATGATGCCAAGAACGATGACCATTTCAAGCAGGGTGAAGCCGGTGCGGCGGCGGCGAATCGTGGCGGTGCGTGGGTGGATATTCATGAAGTCGATGACGGTGGTTTGCGAAGAAAGCCTCGCAGTGAAAGAAACGCCGGGCGATGCAAAAGTTGTCGGGAAATTTGCGAGGGTGACGTTGTGGCTGGCTGATGGGGAATTCTGGGGGTTGCCGGGACGGGAGGCAAAGCGGGAGTCAGGGTTATTTTCCGAGGTTCTGAATCGTCTGGAAGATGGCGGTGATCATCAGATAGGCCATGGTGCCGATGAGGCTCGCCATGATGATGAGCACCGTGGGCATGATGAGCGCCATGATGCGTTGCAGATCCTTGTCGAGCTCCTTGTCATAACGCTCGGCCGCCCGACGCAGCGATTGGTCGATTTTCCCCGTTTGCTCGCCGACGGAAATCATGTCGATAAGTAAGGGCGGGAAAGCGCCGTTGCGGATGAGAGCTTTGGAAAACGATCGCCCGTCGCCCACTTGGTCGATCACCTTGTTGAGTTCCGCGCGCAGCGACCGGTTCTGGGTGGCATCACGCGACAATTCGAGCGCGCGCAACAAGGGCAAGCCATTGCTGACCAAGTTGGCCATGGTTTCAAGAAACTGGACGTAAAATCGGGTGGAGATGACGCGCCCGACGAGTGGCAGCCTGAGTTTGAGGCGGTCCCAAACCGGTTGATTGGCCTCGTTGTCTTTCCAGGCTTTGACGAACAAGACCGCAGCGATGATGAGGACGAGCAGAGCAATCCACCACCGGCTAAGAAAATCTGAGATGGCAATGAGGATGGCGGCACCGAGGGGCATTTTCCCCCCGCTGCTCTCGATGAGCGCCGTGAGCTGCGGAATGAGCACCGTGACAAAGATGACCGAAACCCCAACGCCCGCTAACACCAAAAACGCCGGGTAAATCATGGCCAAAATCAGCCGACTTTGCAGTTCGGCCAGCGTTTTGAGGTAGTGTGCCTGGCGCTTGAGTATCGTGTCGAGCGCCCCAGACGCCTCGCCTGCCGCCGCCAACGAACAATAGAGCGAGCCAAAACTCGGACTCACTTTTTTCAGAGCCACTGAAAAATTCACGCCGTCGCGCACGATTTGCCGGATTTTATACGACACCGCCTTGAGGTTGCCAGATTCTTGGCGGCTTTCCATCGATTTGAGAGCGGGTTCGAGCTGCAACCCGGCGCTGAGCATGTCCGAGAGTTCCTCGGTGAACAAGATGACTTCCTGGCGTTTCAGTTTGATCAGCCCGTCGGGGATGGCCTCCTCTTTCGGCTTGTCCTTCGCGGCGGCCGACGCCCCATCTCTATCTCTGGCTTTCCCCGCAACCTTCTTGCTGGCCGCCACAGCGGTCGTTTCCTTCAGATTTACCGGCTGCAGACCCAGACGATCCAACCTGCGCAGGGCGTCCGGTCGGTCGGTGGCATCTAGCTCGCCGGTGGTGACCGAACCGTTAGTGGCGAGAGCCTTGTAGGCGAATCGAGACATCAGAGGATTTCAGATTTCAGATTTCAGATTTTGCTCAGTCGGCCCCGATTTCTGATGAGGTGACCGAGACGACTTCCTCGATGGTGGTTTCGCCTTTCATGACCTTATACCAGCCATACTCGCGCATCGGTGTGTAGCCGTCGCGGATCGCTTGTGCACGAAGGTCGGCGGACTGGGCGCGATGAGCAATGAGCTCCTGCATCGGCTGGGTGAGCAAAATCACCTCGTAAATGGCTAGCCGCCCGGAGAAGCCTGTCATGCGGCATCGATCGCAACCTTTGGGAGCATAGACTTGGCCGGGGATGTGCAAGGGAATGCCCAAATCACTGCGATTTTGCTCGCTGAGCTCGCGCGGCACCTTGCAATGCGGGCAAAGCCGACGCACCAGTCGCTGGGCGAGGAACGCGCGCACGGCGGCGGAAACGAGGAACGGCTCGACGCCCATGTCCACTAGCCGACTGATGCCGCCTATGGCGTCGTTGGTGTGCAGAGTGGAAAAAACCAGGTGGCCGGTGAGTGACGCGCGAATGGCGATTTCAGCGGTTTCCAGGTCGCGAATTTCCCCTATCATGACGATGTTCGGGTCGGCCCGCAATATCGACCGCAGGGCAGTGGCAAACGTCAGGCCAATTTCGTTTTTCACCGCGATCTGCATCACGCCGGTGAGCTTGTTTTCCACCGGGTCCTCGACGGTGACGATGCGGCGCTCCGGGTGGTTCACCTCGCTGAGGAACGAATAGAGGCTCGTGGATTTACCCGAGCCGGTCGGGCCGGTGATGAGGATGATGCCGTTGGGCAGATGCAGCAGCGACTCGATCTTCTTCTGCACAAACGACTCCATCCCCAACTTCGCGATGTTGAATTTTTCCTGGTTGAGCAATCGCAACGAAACGCTCTCGCCCTCGACGGTCGGCACTGTGGCAACGCGAACGTCGATAGTCGCCCCCTCGAATTGCAGGTTGATACGCCCGTCTTGGGGCACGCGGCGCTCGGCAATGTCTAGGCGCGCCATGATTTTCAAGCGGGCGATGACCGAGCTTTGGAGGGCCTTGATATTTTCGGGCACGGCAATCTCAATGAGCCGTCCATCGATGCGGTAGCGGATGCGCAAATTCGTGCTCAACGGCTCCACGTGAATATCCGTCGCTCGCTGGTCGAGCGCCTCACGGATGATCTGATTGACGAATTTGACCACACTGGCCTCCTCGTCGTCGTCTTGGTCGATGACGTTGGCTTCATCATCGCCGCCCTCAAGGTGGTCGTAATCAAAGTCGCGCCCTTCTAAGATCTGCTCAAATGTGTCGGCACCCACCCCGTAAAGACGGCGCAGCGCATCGTGCAATCGCTTGCGCGAGGTCATGCACCAATCGATAGGCAGCACAAGTTCTTGGGCGGCGGCTTGGCGGGCAACCAGATTGAACGGATCAAAGGTGGCGAGTTGCAGCCGTTTTTTGTCGCCCTCGCCGGTGATGGCCACGGGCAACAAGCGGTGGCGCAATGCGATGCGTGGGCCGCACGCTTCGCGCAATGGGAGCGGCACATCGGCCACGGGAATGCTATCGAGCCAGTCCATGTCGAGGTCGTGTGCGAGTTCGCGCATGTAGGGTTCCTCATCGACGACCCCCGAGTCTAACACGTCATCAATGGGTGAGCGCTGACGCTGGGCGGCAGATTGCAGCACCTGGATCAGCGCGGGAATGTCCTCGCATCCGATTCGGCGAGCAGGTTCGATCAAAAGCTGGGTCATGGGCGGCGCACGTCTTGTCGCTTAAAACCATCCCCTGTGCAATCTGTCTCTTGAAAATGCCCTAAGGACACATTTTTGATACCTCCGTGCCGATGAGGCCCGCCGGGCGGGTTCTCGGGTGACCAGGGAAAAGGGGGGCGCTCGCACATTCAAGCTCAGGAAATAAGTGGCGAGAGCTCGGCAAGCCAAGCGGCGAGGTCAGCGGCGGCGGCGGTAGGCGGCAGCATGTCGAGGGCGTTGAGATCCCAGCGGAAGACGAGTTGATAGCCGTCCCATACGCCCTGAGCGCCGCAATCACGCATCCAGTTGGCCGCGAGGCGGTTATCAGCCAAGGTGAAGGCGACGAGCTGGCTGAGGTCGGCGCGCAATGCCGTGAGCGCCATCACAGCCAAGAGCAGGGTGCCGATGCCACGGCGTTGATCGTCATCGAGAACCATGGCGGAAATTTCGGCTTCTTGGGCATTGGCGACATTGCGCCACCAACTCGCGCCGCCCACTCCGGGAAACGCACGTACTGGATCCAATACCGTCCAGGTCATGTGTTGTTCGGGATTTTGGGCGATCAATCGATCCAACATCGTCTCGCCTATTATCTCACCGGTGCGCGTCCAAAACCGCTGGTAGCGCGCCTCGGGCGAAAGCCGACGATAAGCTTCGCCCACCAGTGCGCGGTCCTCCTCAAGCAACGGGCGCAGAATAATAGGCGTGCCGTCGCGCAATTTGAGTTCGAAGCGATCCTTCATGCGAGTAAGGGCAAACAGGCTAGATCAGTGCGCCGGTTGGCACCACTCCGAAGTTTGCGCGATCCACAGACAGCCGACCAAGCGATGGGCCAATGGGGTCACGAGCCCTCAAGAAAACCACCGTTCGTCGGCAGTGAGGTTTTCATTCTGTTGATTCGCGGCATCGCCCCCGAAAACCACCTCAAACATCGCTCCCGGACCGCGACCGATTTTCAGGCAGCCGCCCATCTGGCGGGCCAGATCGGGGGCCATGCTGAGCCCGAGCGACGTCAAGTCATCCAAGTCAAAATCGTGTGGCAAGCCCACGCCGTTATCCGAGACGCGTAGGCGCATCTCCGGGCCGCCCGAGAGCCATTGGAGTTCGACGCGCACCTCGCCAGTCGCCTGCTGAGGAAAGCCATGCTTAAACGAATTTGACACCAACTCGTTGACGAGCAGTCCGCAAGGGATGGCAACATCCATGGTCAGGAGGCAATGGCCCATGTCCAAGTGAAGCGAAATCGCGCCGGGCATGGGCGATAGGAGCTGACACAATTGCTGGCAAAGTTTCGTGAGATAGGCCGATAAGTTCACCTGTCCCTGATGATTCGAGCGATGGAGGTGATCGTGGATCAAGGCGATGGACTGCACCCGGTTTTGCACGTCATTCAGCGCGGTTTTGGCAACGGCGTGATCAATTTGGTGGGCTTGCAAGCGCAGCAAGCTCGTGATGATTTGCAGATTATTTTTGACCCGGTGGTGGATTTCTTTGAGCAGCATTTCCTTCTCGACGAGCGACTGGCGCGCCAATTCCTCGGCCTGTTTGCGTTTAGAAATGTCGCGCACGATGGCCCACATCGACTTAGGATTCCCCTGAGCATCGCGGATGAGGAAGGTGCGCATTTCCACCGGGATGCAGGAGCCGTCTTTGCGGTAGTATTCCTTTTGATAGATATCGGACCCGCCTAATGGGAGAACCTGTTCGTCCACCACCCGCTGTTCTAGCGAATGCCAACGGTCCGGGGTGAGATCGACGTAGGTCAAACGACGCAGTTCTTCTGCGGTGTATCCGAGCATTTCCTCGTAGGCCTGGTTGCTTTCGATGACGTAACCGTCCATGTCCACGCAGGCAAAGGCATCCATGATGCTGTCATGAAACCGCCGATTTTTTTCTTCCGACGTGCGCAGCGCTGTTTCGGCGAGTTTGCGCGCGGTGACGTCCATGACGCTCAATTGGTAGCCGAGGTGGATTCCCAATGCATCGCGTAGGGTCGTGGCCAAACCATAGGCGACAAAGGTCGAGGCGTCGCTACGCGTCCCGATCACATCACCTTCCCAGCGATCATCGGCACCCATGGCGTCGAAAACGCCCAAGGATTCACTCGGGTGCTGGAACAATTGGCCAATCGGCTTGCCCACCACCTCGTCGTGGTGCGCATACCCCCACATCTGCAAAAACGCGGCATTGACCGTGATGATGACCCCCTGTGGGTCGGCTACGCTCTTGGCCGCGCGCGATCCCTCAAAAATTAACCTCATGATCTGCGCCATGGTCTCCGCCTGCGGATGCTCCGTGGCTGCCTGCCCACAGACACGGGCTGTGTCGGCTTCGGGGCGGGCGTCATGCTGCCGCTGCAATACCTCGTTTTGCATAGCGTCGAATCTGTTAGCCACTATGATCAACTAACTCAAGCACTATTTCCGTCTTTATTTTTCGCATTCATTCTCATGGTTCCCCCTACATGATGCGGATGAGTCGTTGCGGTCCGACGTGCCACAGGGGAATCAGGCACCCTTGACCATAGGACGGACCGGCACGCCATGGCTGGCGAAATGGCGTTTGGCCTCGCCCACGGTGTGTTTGCCAAAGTGGAAAATGCTTGCTGCGAGCACGGCGTCAGCCTGGCCGTCACGGAGCACCTCGACCATGTGATCGAGGTTGCCCGCGCCGCCGCTGGCAATGACCGGGATGCCCACGATGGAGGAGACCGCAGCGGTGAGCTCGATGTCGTAGCCGGCCTGGGTGCCATCGGCATCCATGCTGGTGAGAAGGATTTCCCCTGCCCCACGGCGCCAGACTTCTTTGGCCCATTCGATGACGTCGAGGCCCACGGGTGTGCGTCCACCATGGGTGTAAACGCCCCATTTGCCCGACGCCTCGCGTTTGGCGTCGATGGCCACCACGATGCATTGGCAGCCGAAGGTTTTGGCACCTGCGTCGATGAGTTCGGGGTTTTGGACGGCGGACGTGTTGATGCCCACCTTGTCCGCGCCCGCTAGCAGCATCTCACGCATGTTTTCCACCGTGCGTATCCCACCGCCCACCGTCAGCGGAATAAAACAATGCTCCGCGGTGCGCCGAACCACATCCACCATCGTGGCTCGATGATCTGACGATGCCGTGATGTCTAAAAACACGAGCTCGTCCGCCTCCTGCGCGTTATAGGCCATCGCGCAGGCCACCGGGTCCCCCGCATCAATCAAATCCACAAAATTCACACCTTTGACGACGCGGCCGTCGGTGACATCGAGACATGGGATGATTCGCTTGGCAAGCATGCGGGAAGCAAAGCGGGGTCAGGCGCGCTCGCCAAGACCGATGTTGCCTTTCAACACAAAACGCCCGGCTGCAACGTGGCAGGCGGGCGTTTTGGAGAAACCGGGGAAACCCAATGGGCTCAGTCGAGCTTGGGCTTGCCAACGCGGCGGACGGTGCCGAAACGCTTTTGAAATTTATCAATGCGGCCTTCGGTGTCCACAAATTGCTTCTGTCCAGTGTAGAACGGATGTGAGGCCGAAGTGATGCCAATGGTGATGATGCTGTGTTCCACGCCATCGATGACTTCCTTCTTGTCGGAGGTCTTGGTCGAACGGGTGATGAAACGCGTGCCGGTGGTCATATCAACGAAGACGACCGGATTGTATTTCGGATGAAGGTCCTTTTTCATGAGAATCTCTGGTGACCGCCACGTTGCCGACGCGCCGGGGCGCGCACCATGGAGAAAAATCCCCGCCTGTCAAGCGACCATCTGCCGCCCTGCAAAATTTTGGCGCAAGCCACCCATGTTTTCGCGCAGCCTCCGTCACGCGGCTCACCGGGGAGCCAGCGCAACGCGCCGCCCGAGTGGCGATGCGCGATGCGTCAAATCCCGGCTTGGCAGGCGGCGGAATGCGGGTGATAGCATTGACGGCACGATGCACTACCGACAAGCGATCGACTGGTTGTTTTCCACGCAGATGTTTGGGATCAAACTCGGGCTGGAGGGGGCGCGCCATCTGCTCAACGAGTTTTCAGGTTACCCGGAGCATGGCACGCAGGTCATCCACGTTGCCGGCACCAACGGCAAAGGAAGCACCTGCGCCATGATCGAAAGCATCGCCCGGGCGGGCGGGCGGCGCTGTGGGCTGTTCACTTCGCCCCATCTGATCGATTTTCGCGAGCGCATCCAGGTTGCAGGCGAGCAAATCCCCGAGGATGCCTGCGCATCCATGCTCACCTCCCTCAGAGACATCTGTGAGAAAATGGACCCTCACCCGACGTTTTTCGAGGTCTCCCTAGCACTGGCCATGCGCTGGTTCCACGACCAAACATGCCAGATCATCATCCTGGAAACCGGCATGGGCGGCAGATTGGACGCGACGACCGCCGTGCCCGCCGATCTCTGCGTGATCACTCCCATCGGACTCGACCACACCCAATGGCTCGGCGAAACGTTGTCCGCCATCGCCATGGAAAAAGCCGGGATTTTTGTCTTTGGCAAACCGATCGTCTCAGCTGCGCAGGCCCCGGATGTGAGAAGAATCCTGGAAAATGAGG
>JBDLWH010000324.1:0-3796 GCA_039804325.1 Verrucomicrobiota bacterium | reverse complement strand
CGAATTGTCGCGCTCGGAACGTCAATCACGAACGCAACCTCGGCGAACACCGCCACGCCAACCAAACTCATCGCCACCTACACTGCTGGATTCCCCGTAGTTGCACAAACACGGCTGGAACATCGTTTCACCTTGGCGAGACGGGCATCGTCGGTCCAGCATCCAGGGATCCTCAAGGTTGCTTTCGGGTATGATGGTTTCACATCAGAGCGATTGCTCAATGGCTACAATGGCGACTACCCAATGGCATCGGCCATCGAAACACAGGCAGACGCCATCATCATTGAGTCCGGAGCCAATGACACGGGGCTAGGTGCTGCCGCGATGGCAGCCGCCGTTGTCGCATTGTGGGACCGAGCCATCCCAAACTTTGAAAAAGTTTTTGCGCTAAACGTGCTTCCTCAAGGGGCAATCAACGGCGACCGCAGGGCCGCGATCACAGGGTGTAACGCCCTTCTTGTCACGGCAGCTTCGAGTCGGCCTAAGGTCGTTCTGGTCGATGCTTACGCGGTCATCGAAAGAGATGTGAACGGATATGCCACAACCACTCACATGGTGCCCGACTTGGTCCACCCCAACGGAGCAGGTGGATATGCGATAGGCATTGCCCTTGCTGAAAGGATGCGGCCATACATCAACGGGCCAAAATATGCAATTCCAGAAGATGGGTCGGATCAATGGCTTTCCGTGAACCCGTTGAAAACAGGCTCAGCATCACTCCCGACGGGATGGACCGCGAGCTTGACGGGGACATCGTTCACATACGCGGCAGTCGATGAAACTCTCACGGGTGGACAACGCTGGCAACGACTGGGAATGATTCCTCCGGCGAGCTCGACGCCCTACCAGATCTACCAAGCAACTACACCTCAAACAGAGGCGATCTATGCCAACGCAGCCAACGCGAACGCTGGCACAGCTACCCTTACCATCACCGCCGCCGTGGTTGGCAATGCTCCTTTAGTCGTTCCCTTCGCCGTGACCGCTGGTCAATCTGCCGTTGACTGGGCGACGGCGGCAAGAGCTGCGCTCGCGGCAAGTTCCGAAGTCGCTAGAAACTTCTATGTAGGCAGCAATACCGGCCTCGTTCCCCTGACGGTGATTGTCCCGGAGCGCACGGACAACACCTTCCGGATCGCCATCCAACTCCCCGGAGTGGGTCCGACGCTTGGCTGGCAGAGGTGGTTGACCGCGCCTTACTCCACCGGAGGTTGGCGCGTTGGTGACCGTGTGCGCGGATGCGCCCGAGTCAGAATTAAAAGTGGAAGTATATACTCGGTGTCCCCAGCGGTGAGGATTTACAATCATCCACTCACGTTCACGGCCTCCGCAGTGGGCTACCCGGCCATGCCCCCCTCACCGATTGCCATCACCTCAGGCCTATACCTCACTGAGTGGTTTGAAATCCCTCAGAACACGGCTCAATTGACGTTCATGCTGCAACTCGTCGGATCGGGTCCATGTGAGTTCGACGTGCGAGACGCTGGGATGTTTCGCGAGAATAACTGAAACCATCAGTCCCGTCAGTAACCTCCAACAATGAACCTATGAAAACGATCCAACACCTGCTCATGCTCATGCTCGCCGCTATCCTCGGTGTGACGCAAATCGCGAGCGCCGCTGTGCCACCCGCCATCAATTATCAGGGACGCCTCACCAATGCTGCCGGCATCCCACAGACGGGCGTCAAGCCCATGAGCGTCAAATTACACGATGCGGCCATCGAAGGCAACCTGCTCTATACGGAAAACCTGGGCGATGTAACCATTCATGCCAACGGTGTCTATGCATTCCAGTTCGGGGCTAACGGGGCCAACGGTGCGGGCATCCCGGCAAGCCTCGCCGCCGTGCTTGCCTCTTCTGCCGAGCAGTGGCTGGAACTCACGGTGGACGGGGTGGCTCAAGCACCCAGGCAAAAAATCCTAGCCGTCCCCTATGCCCTGATGGCTGGCGTGCTCCCCGCCGGAGCCGTCTCCTCCTCAATGCTCGCAGATGGTGCAGTGAATCTTGAGAAACTCGCCCCGCCGCTAGCCGCTTCCATTACTGCGGCGGCCCTGACGAGTGAGGATTTCACAAGTGCCATCCCCCCAGGTCCGTTCGAGAACAACGCGGCCGCAATCGCTGCCGGAGTCGGCATCAATAAAATTTACCGGCAGCCATCCGGGGTGATTCGTTGGCTCAACGTGGACGAAAGGGCATCTGCCTACAAAGCAGCCACCGGCATTTCCGATGCCCAGATCCTCAAGGTGTCCGCCTTTTTCGAGGGCTTGATCGGACTAGGTCTGAATGATGAGTTTTTGGATGGTGCCTGCTACCGGGCGGCAGCCAACATTGCCACTGGAACTTCCATGAAATCACTGCTCGGGCTGTCAAATCTCACCATGGTAAATTCCCCAGCCCGCAGGCGAAACGGGATCTATTTTAACGGGGTCAACCAATACGCAACAGGAGGCACCGTCACCACCACTGGAGCACGCACGTTCATGGTGATGCATACCGGCCTTTTGAGCAATACATCAGTCGCGGAGCCCCAGATATTCTCCCTCAGGGGAGGAACATCCTCATTCGCCCTGAATGAAACACTCTCTGGGCCTAACATCCAACGGTATTCATTTGGCGGCGTGGCGACTCGAACAATCAGTCCGTCCAGCGGAATCGGCCGCAATACGACATTATTCACCGTGGACTCGATTCGTGATGACTCGCTTGGGGGGCCATCGTCTTTCAGCGCCCTGCGGCTACCTTACGCAACCAATACCTTTACTCCCGTATCGATGCAGGGGGAACCGCCCCACACCTTGAACAATCTACGGATTTGCCTGTTCGCAAATAACAATACTTCCACGATTTACGGGTATGCGGAGCGATCCATCCAGGGCTGGCTATTATTCAACCGAGCTTTAACCGACGGGGAGGAACTTTCGGTAAACACTCTTTTAGGCAACTCCATCTTTCCAAAGTGGCGAATGATTTGGGAGGGTGACTCCATCAGCAACTTCGAGCAGAGCAGGGCATCTGATAAGGGAATCTGGCAGGGCGCCAATGTCATGTGGAACAATATCTCGGCCGGCGGCGAAACATCAACCAATGGCGTCGCGCAGCTGGGAACTGGCAACGGACTGAACCCCACCAATCTTGCCGATGATATGCCTACGGTTGTGGATATTGCCTTTGGGACCAATGATCTGGGCAATTTCAGCAGTCTCGCGCACCCGCTGGCCACAATCCATGCGAACCTGCGAACGATGTGGGCTTATACCCGGACCGCCAATCCTGCTGCAAGGATCTGTGCGAACACAGTCATGCAGTCGAGTTACATTTTCGCACAGAACCGGGAGGCGGATCGAATCGCTCTCAACGATCTCATCCGTGCCGACGCCGGAATCCACTACGACCTGCTGCAGGATCGCGATCAGTGGAGTTTTGATGCTACGGCGACGCGGCCCGTCTATTTGGATCCATCCCTGTTTGTTCAAGACGCGGTTGGGATAGCCGTCCATCCGACTCTCACCCCCGGCGGTGGCTCGGATTTGCTAACCACTTACATGAGCACGAATCTTGAAAATTTGGGAGTGATCCCATAATTGCCTTCGCCCTAGAAACAACCGGACGGAACTAGCCCCCCCCAGGCTAACCCGCTTGAGCTCCTATTTGCCTTTGGCTTCATTTCGAGGGTACGCGCCGCATCATTTAGTCTGCCATATCGTCCTTGTCGTGAAATTCACCATCATCACCCCCAGTTTCAATTACGGTCATTTCATCCGGGAGTGTTTGCAGAGTGTCGCAGACCAGCAGG
>JBDLWH010000323.1:0-3077 GCA_039804325.1 Verrucomicrobiota bacterium | reverse complement strand
ACGCGCGGCATGATGCGCGGGTCTTTTTTCAACTGGTCCATGAAGAGCGGCAGCATGTCGAGCGTGGCCCAGCCGACGTGGACTTTGCCAGCGGCGTAGGCGTCGCGCATGGTTACGGGGTTGTCGATGAGCACGAGTTCCACCTTGAACGGCTCGCCGCTAGGCGTGGTCCAGATTTTCCCGGGGTCCGCGCCGCCGTTTTGGAGGATGATAGGAGCCCATCCGGCCCACACGTTGAGTGCGAACTTCACGGTGCGGGCGTTCATCGGGTCATAACCGCTGGTTTGGCTAATGGGCGGGAGTTTTTCGCTGGGTTTAAAAACGTATTCCTTGACGGTGGTGGGCACGTTCGAGTCGGCGGCTTCGACCCCTTTGGCACCGGTCAATTCATTCTTGGAAATCGAACCCGCTTTGCCGGAATCATCTTTGGGAAAAAGAACGGAGCGGAAGCCATAAGCCAGCAGACCAAGGATGACGCAGGCGAGGACGACGAAAAACAACGGTTTAGGACGGGCTTCATCACTCATAGTGTCGCGACACTGCTAGCCCTCTAGCGATATTTCAAGCCCACACTTCACATTTCTTCCCTGATTGCCCGCTCAATCACCATGAACCCGCAATGCCCGCCACGGCATCCAAAAACGTGGAAAACTCGGGCTCCCACCCAGTGGCTCGAAGATTTTTGTTCGACACCTGCTTGTGCGTCCAGCCGCGCTTGCGCGTCAGGTCACGCGGCCCGCTCGGTGGCAGCGGCCGTGCAAACATCTCACTCAGCGCTTCATAACAAGCACGCTGGGTGAGCGGCTGCGAGTCACTGCCATTGAAAAGCGACCCGCGCACCCCGGAGGTGGCAAGGTGATAGATCGCGCGCGCCGCATCGTCCCGGTGAATCTGATTCAAAAACCTCCTCCCGTCATCTTCCATCACCGCAGCTCCCGATAAAAATTTTTGCAGAATCACGCTGCGCCCGGGCCCGTAGATGCCGGCGAGGCGCACGACCAGCCCCCCCGCGCCGAGCGCGATACCCTCGGCCTCCAGCAGCAAGCGGCCGGTCTCGCGCTCGGGCATCGCAGGGCTTTCTTCGGTGACTACCGAGCCATCCGTCTGCCCATAGACCGAGGTGCTCGACGTGAAACACAATGGCACCCCAGGAAACCGAGCCGCTAGATTCCGACATCCCTCCACATAAACGTGTTGATAGGCCGCCGCCCCGCCACGTCCCGAAGCCGCGCAATGAACGATGAAATCCGCATCAGGCAGGCGGTTCACCGCTGAGCGATCGCCCACGTCACAAGCGATGGTGGTGCCCCCGCCGCCCTCTAACGAAACGAGCACAAGCTCCCAGCCACCCTCGCGAAACACGCGGGCAAGCGCATGGCCTAAATAGCCATAACCGACGAGCAAAAGTTTCATGCCAGCACCCATCGAGACAGCTTTGATCCCAGAAACAAGACTCAACCACACGCCTCTCTCTGATGGCGGAGATATCCGTCTTTGATCACTCATTTTTTTCAATGCTGTAACGCATTGTGGCGTTTTTGTCGCAATGCCATGATGGCATCAATCGCATGGATTGCCATGGTGGTCAGGCAAACCAGTTGCGGCTCATGAGCAATCCTTGAATGCCACGCTAACTGGTTCAGACCTGTCAACATACGATCATGAAAAATTTAACTCCTTCCCAAATGAACCATCTGACAAAACATACTCTCTTTTATCCAGATCGTTTGAGCGTTGCCTCGGAACTTTCGATGGATGTGACATGGAACGCAGGTGCGGTGGCTAACCTCATTCGATCAAAATGCGTGGATGGCAAATCGCCTACCTTTTTGTTTCTTGGTGAACGTGAGGCCACGATGCTCAGTGAGCATCTCGCAAAAGTCTTCGGCGTGGAATCCGTTGTGACCCTCAATGGCACTTATTATATGGGACTCAATGTCAGAACCATTCGTTGCGAACGCTTCTTTGCCATTGGCGGCAGTAAGACAACCCACGCGTCACGAAAAGTGGAGTGGGCCCCACCCATCAGAACCGGAGACCCACCCCAAAGGCCCGCCTTGTAGCGGCGGTGTATCACCGTCGTTAGCGAATGAATGCAAAAGGCCCGCCTTGGTGCGGCGGTGTGTCACCGTCGATAGCGAATGAATGCAAAAGGCCCGCCCTGTAGCGGCGGTGTGTCACCGTCGTTAGCGAATGAATGACCCGCCTTGGTGCGGCGGTGTGTCACCGTCGATAGCGAATGAATGACCCGCCTTGTAGCGGCGGTGTATCACCGTCGTTAGCGAATGAAGAAGCGCCTGCGCGCCACCCCATGGCATCGACGCTCATAGAGCGCCGCTACAGACCGCCGCTTGCATACAATCAAAAGGCCCGCCTTGGTGCGGCGGTGTGTCACCGTCGATAGCAAATGAAGAAGCGCCTGCGCGCCACCCCATAGCCTCGACGCGTTACTTGGCGAGCATTTTGCCGCTGATGGTTTCTTTGAACCGCGCGATCTCGCCAGGAGCGTAGGGTGAGTGATCGGCGTGGAAAAGATCGTGCTGCCAGCGGGCCGGAGCGGGACTGCCGGGCTTGGCACCCCATGCGAGATGGGTCTGGGTGCGGCCGTTGACGAGGCCCCAATGCATGCAGCCGACGTTTTCGGTGGCGAAAACCGGCAGGCAGGTTTCGACCAGCGAGCCGGTCGGGCGGTTGAGCCATTCGGTGTTGATAATCGGGCGTCCATGTTTTTTCAAATCAGTGATAGCGTTCCGCAGCGCATCGGCTTGGTTGTAGTTGTGAAAGGTGATGATGTCGCTGTGGCTGAAGATGATGTTGTTGAGATCGGGATTTCCATTCCATGTTCCGACCGTGAGCGGCTGAGTGGGATTGATTTTGCGCGTCCATCCAAAGACCTTTTCAACAAGGGGTAGGGAAATATCTCCGAGGTCGCCGTTGGCCGGCT
Source organism: Verrucomicrobiota bacterium (assembly GCA_039804325.1). Taxonomy (GTDB): domain Bacteria; phylum Verrucomicrobiota; class Verrucomicrobiia; order Verrucomicrobiales; family Akkermansiaceae; genus Luteolibacter. The sequence continues at coordinate 133 of JBDLWH010000323.1, read as the reverse complement.
CGTTGTAGAGGTCCCAGACCCATACGCGGCGATCATCCCGAAAGGTCGAAATAATATCTTTCACATAGCTTTCGAGGCGCGGCCAGGTATTCGGATCTCGAACCATGTCGTAACCGGGCGAAGGCGTCCAGCC
>JBDLWH010000322.1:0-2764 GCA_039804325.1 Verrucomicrobiota bacterium | reverse complement strand
GTGGGGCCTAGGGAAAGCACCAACTTAGCCCCCCTCCCCAACCGCGAAAAAGCCACCGCCTCACATCCCGGCCTCGGCGAGTCGTTCGGACATCTCCGCTTTTTGCAATCCGGTAGTAAATTCAGAAAAATCGCCGGCCATCACACCTGCGAGATTGTGAGATGTTAAGCCAATGCGATGGTCCGTGACGCGCGATTGCGGAAAATTATAGGTGCGGATTTTTTCTGATCGATCGCCTGAACCAATGAGTGAGCGTCGATGCGAACTATAGGCGTCCTGCTGGTCGCGGAGTTTTTGCTCATAGAGTTTGGCACGCAGGATTTTCAGCGCGAGTTCCTTGTTTTTAATTTGCGAGCGACCCTCCTCGCACCGCACATAGATGCCGGTGGGAAGGTGAAAGATCTGCACGGCGGATTCGGTGCGGTTGACGTGCTGTCCACCAGCCCCACCGGCTCGGCACACTTCGATGCGCAACTCATCGGGTTTGATATCGACATCCACTTCTTCCGCTTCAGGGAGCACGGCCACGGTGATGGTGGAGGTGTGGACGCGCCCCTGAGTTTCCGTGGAGGGCACCCGTTGAACTCGGTGAACCCCAGACTCATATTTCAAATAACGAAAAACTTCCTCGCCAGTCACTTTGAGGATGACTTCTTTGAAGCCGCCCACTTCCGATGGGCTGCTTTCCAGATGCTCGCATTTCCAACCGCGCAGATCCGCATAACGCTGATAGGCACGCATCAATTCCCCTGCAAACAACGACGCTTCGTCACCCCCGGCACCCGCCCGGATTTCGATGAGTGCATCGCGGTCTTCGTTAGGGTCGGCCGGTAAGAGAGCGTACTGAAGGTCGTCACTAAGCTTAGCAACCATGGCTTGCAACCCAGGTATTTCCTCTGCGGCCATGAGTGCAAATTCCGCGTCATCAGACTTGGCGAGTTGCTCGTTGTCCACAAGATGCCGCCGCGTCACCTCAAGGTCGCGCCACAGGTCCAGCGTCTGCTTGAGCTTGCCGTGTTCGCGCATGATCTCCCGGGCACGCTTTGGATCGGCAAACAAATCTGGATTGCCCACGGCCTCTTCCAGTTCAGAAAATCGATAACGACGTTTGGCAATGAGCGATGTGTAGTCCACGGCAGTAATCAACCTACGTATAAAATATCTCTCAGCGCAACCCTAACGGCGGCCCAAGAATCTCGCGCATCACCATGGCGTGGCGCACAGCTTTGCGGTGCCTAAGACTGGCATGAAGCCCGGATTGTCGCGCCTGACCCGATGGAATGTGAGTCTGACTCGCCGCGACACGCGTGCGTGTTGCCGCCGCCCCCCCCGTGGTGGTCGCCTTGCCGGACACGACCGCCTGCGTCCGATGGCCCATCACAGGAAGCGGATTCACTTCTATCGTCTTGGCGGTAAAAAACGCACTTCCCGGCTTGATGGGTGGTGGCTCCGATTTTACCCGTAACGAGGGAGTCTCTCTAGCAACTATCGGCGGGGGAGAATTCTCCCAATCAAGTGGAGGGGGCAGCGTTGGCAGCGTCACCTGAGGCCAGAATGTTTCAGGTTCAAAGGGGCCGTCATCGTCGGTTGACGTTTCGTAAGGTGAAGCACGCTCGTCCTGTTCCGCGCGTCGCGCATCGATGCGCCGTTTCACCCATGAGCCAAAGGCTAGGGCGATCAACGCGACGATATCCAAATGATCGAGGATCCAGTCCATGAGAGAATTGCTTAAAACGAAAACGAAACCAAAGCCGCGATGGGAAAACCAAGAACCATGTCAGTGGGGGTTCTTCACGGCTTGCCTCACCCTTCGGCCTTGGCGATGTTGCCACGCATCTGGGTGTCGGACTTCACATTTTCCATCCGATAGTAATCCATCACTCCGAGATGGCCGCTGCGGAAAGCCTCTGCAATGGCTAGGGGCACCTGAGCTTCCGCCTCGACCACCTTGGCTTTCATTTCCGCCACGCGCGCAATCATTTCCTGTTCAAGGGCGACAGCGGCGGCTCGACGAATTTCGGCCTGGGCCTGGGCCATGTTTTTGTTCGCTTCGGCTTGGGCTTCCTGAAGCTTGGCTCCGACGTTCTCGCCCACATCCACGTCGGCGATGTCGATGGAAAGAATCTCAAAGGCCGTGCCCACGTCAAGGCCGCGGTGCAGCACCACTTTGGATATGCTATCAGGGGATTCGAGCACCGTCTTGTAGCTCGCCGCCGAGCCGATGGTCGTCACGATGCCTTCGCCGACCCGCGCAATGATGGTTTCCTCCTTGGCCCCACCGACAAATCTATCGAGATTGGTACGCACCGTGACGCGTGCACGCACTTTTACCTGGATACCATCCTTGGCCACCCCATCAATGGTCGTACGGCCCGACGCGGGATTCGGACAGTCAATGACTTTCGGATCGACCGAGGTGCGCACCGCTTCCACCACGCTCTTGCCCGAGCCCTTGGTGGCCAAGTCGATGGCACAAGCGCGGTTCCAATCCAGGGTAATGCCAGCCTTTTGGGCGGCAATAAGCGCTTGAATGGTGGGAATCACGTTTCCACCTGCTAAAAAGTGCGCCTCAATATCGTTGATGGGAATATCAATCCCGGCTTTCTTCGCCGTGATGCGCGAATCCACCACCATGCCGTAGGGCACCTGGCGCAAGCGCATCGCCACCAAATCCGTGAAGCCCACGTAGGCCCCGGCAAGCCAAGCGCGCAACCAGACGCTGAAAAACGAAAGAATGACGCCAAAGAGCAGCAAGCCGAGAATG
>JBDLWH010000321.1:0-3932 GCA_039804325.1 Verrucomicrobiota bacterium | reverse complement strand
CAGCCATGGCAGCGCGAGTGACGGCTCGTTTCCGCCGATGCGTATCATGCTCAGGGCGATGATCACCGGAATGAACCCTTTCAGCGCATCTACCAGCAAACACGGAATCCCAAATTTTTTGCCCATGACGCGCAGCACATTGGTGGCGCCGATATTGCCTGAGCCGTGGTGGCGGATGTCGATGCCCTGGCTCTTGGAGATGATCAGTCCGAATGGGATGGAGCCCATCAGAAACGCCAGCAGCGGGCAAAGCCAGAGTTGCATTCTGTGAGGTGAGGGAAAAAAAGGGAAAGCCGTTGGTCACAAACCGCTAGGGCGCGCCAACCTTATTTGACGACCGTGGCCGACTCGATCACCACGTGGGCGGTCGGCACGGTGTCGGATGGCATTTCCAATTTTTCGCCCGTGACCGGGTGGAGCATCGTGAGTTTGGCGCTGCCTGTTGGGGATTCCTTGATTTTGTCCACCACGTCCATGCCTTCGATGACTTTGCCGAACACGGCGTAGCCACCGTTGTTAGGGTGGTTGAGCATGGCGTTGTCCACTACATTGATGAAAAACTGTGCGGTTGCGCTGTTTGGATCGTTGGTGCGGGCCATGGCTATCGTCCCGCGATCGTTTTTCAGGCCGTTTTGGCCCTCGTTGACGATGCCTTTCCCAGAGGGTTTTTCGACAAGCGCGCCGTCAGTCAGGGCGAAGCCGCCGCCTTGGATCATGAAGCTGCTGATGACCCGGTGGAAGACGGTGCCGTCGTAGTGCTTTTTCTTCACATACCCGAGGAAGTTTTCCACTGTCACCGGGGCTTTCGCGCTATCGAGTTCCAGCACGATCGTGCCTTGATTGGTTTTTAGCCGGACTTGCGCCATTTTCGCTGGCGCGGCTGGTTTCTCAGCTTGTTTTGCGGGTTCTCCCAGAGCGAGGGCAGGCATCAGAACGAGAGCAAGAAGGGTGAGGCGACGGTTCATCGGGGGGAATCCATACCCGAGGCCGACCGGGAGCGCAAGCGCGGGAAGCGCCAAAATCCGCGCGCGTCATCGCGGACTCTGGATGAGAGTTGCGCGCCATGATTGGAACCGACACACTGCGCGCGTGGAGCTCGAACATCAGATCGCGTGGCTGGAGCGCTCGTCGCGCTCGGCTCGGTATTTGGTCGGTGTGTCCGGCGGTGCCGACTCGGTGGCCTTGTTGCGCGTGCTCGTCAAAAACCAATTCAACAACCTGATTGTGTGCCACTTGAATCACCAATTGCGGGGGCGGGCATCGACCGAGGACGCGCGATTTGTCGATGGTTTAGCGAAGCAACTCGGGTTGCCCAGTGAGATTGGGCGCATCGATGTGGGGCGGCGCATTCGTGAACGAGGGGCATCCATGGAGACGGCCGCGCGGCAGGCGCGTCATGAGTTTTTCGCGCAGAGTGCGCTCAAACACGATTGTCGGCGGATAATCCTAGCACATCATGCCGATGACCAAGCCGAGACGGTGATGTGGAATTTATTGCGCGGCTCTTATGGTCTCAAGGGGATGCGTGAGGAACAACGCATCTCGGTGGCCGATAACGTGACGTTGCACGTCATACGCCCATTGTTAGGGGTCCGGCATGCCGCCTTGGTGGGGTGGCTCAAAGCACACGGCTATCGATGGCGCGAGGACGCGAGTAACCTAGAACCCGTGGCCATCCGCAATCGCCTACGCAACGAGGTGTTTCCCTTGTTGGACGAGATTTCCGGCCGGGATGCGGTGGCAGCTTTTGCCCGTGGCGCGGCAGATACCGCCGAGTGGGACGCATTGGCCGACGAGGCGATCGAGCGTGCTCGGGTGCTCGATCCCCAAGGGCGGATGCATCTTCCGGCGCTGCGCAAGTTGCCCCTGGATTTGCAGCGAACGGCCCTGCGCACCTTCCTCAAGGAGCACGGAATCCCCTCCGTCGATCGCGCGTTGCTCAACAGGGCTGTCGCCCTGATGGCCCCATCCCACTCGGCCGTGGTCAACCTGCCTGGCGGTGCGCAACTCAGGCGCCGCGAGGGACGCTTGATGGTTGAAAAAATCCCCGGCCCCTCAGCAGGAGGATTGGTTGAGCGCATAACGAATGGCCAACAAGCGGATGGTCGTGATTAAAATGGTGATCACCCCGACTCCCAAGATGCTAGGCACCCCAACCCTATCCAAACCAATGAGCGCCACTCCACCAATCAGACATGCCGTGGCGTAAATTTCCTTGCGAAATATCAAGGGCACCTCAGCCCGAACAATGTCGCGTAGCACCCCGCCAAAGGTCGCCGTGATCACCCCATTGACAACGCATGCCCACCACGCAAGGCCGTGCTCCTGCGAACTGCGAATGCCAATGGAAACAAACATCCCCAGGCTCATGGCATCAACCACCGAGACCACCCGCCGTATCTTTGACCACCACGGGGCACCATAACGCGCGACGAACACCCCAACGGCCGTGACTTCCAGATAGATTGAGTCTTGAAATACCGGTGGGGGCAGGTCGCCGATCAGCAAACTGCGCAGGGTGCCCCCGCCCATGCTCGTGAGCAACCCGACGACAAACATCCCGAAAAGATCCATGTCTTTCTGCCGCCCGGCCAAGGCACCCGAGACCGCCGCCACAAAGACCGCCACCAATTCAAAACTCAAATTCATGCGCGCCGTCTCTCACAACCGCTGGTCTCATGCAAGCCGCACGGTGCTCGCCATATTCACTTTTGCGCATCGACTGTGCGCAATGCGCTTGTCACGCACTGGTGATATGCCTGAACTCGCGACGTGAACGAACATGACCGCGCGTTTTTGTATAGCTTGTTAGAAACCCCTAGCCCCACGGGTTTTGAAATGCCTGGCCAGAGGGTTTGGGCCGATTGGATGCGCCACCACGCCGCCAGCGTCGCCTGCGATACCTACGGCTCAACCTGGGCGACGCTGCCCGGAAAATCGGAAAAAATCGTCATGCTTGAGGCCCATGCCGACGAAATTGGCTACATGATCAAGCACATCGACGAGCAGGGGTTTCTGCGTCTCGACCGGGTGGGGGGCTCCGACGCGGCGACGGCGCGCGGTCGCCGCTTGCACATTCTCGGTGATGAGGGAGCAGTTCCCGGCATCATCGGCAATACCGCCATCCACCTCAGGCATCACCAAGTCGGTGAGGAAAAAGCCCCCGCCGTCCATGATCTCTGGGTGGACGTCGGCGCGTCTAACCCCGCCGAGGTTGCCCAACTCGGCATCCGCGTGGGACACCCAGCGGTCTATCAGGAGGGGCCGTTAGAGCTCTCCCACAAACGGCTCGTCGGCCGCGCTTTGGACAACCGCATCGGCGGATACATCATCGCTCAAGTGATGAAGCGCATCGCAGCGGGCCATGAGAAGCCGCCCCTCACCCTAGTGTGCTTGAACGCGATCCAGGAGGAAGTCGGCGGCCATGGTGCCGCCATGGCCACTTACCGCATCAAGCCCGCCGTCTGCGTCTGCTTAGACGTCACCCACGCCACCGACACCCCCGGCCTCGAGCCAGCCAAACACGGGTGCGTGAAACTCGGCGGCGGCCCGACCCTCACTCATGGCACTGCCAACCACCCGCTGGTGGTCAAGCACCTCATGAAAATCGCCCAAACCCAGAAAATTCCCATCCAGCACGAAGCGAGCAGCCGATTCACCGGCACCGACACCGACCGCATCTTCCACTCGCGCGAAGGCGTGCCAAGCGCCCTGGTTTCCTTGCCGCTGCGGTGCATGCACTCGGTGGTGGAAACCGCGCACCTGGATGACATTAGCCACACGATTGAGTTGTTATGCGCGTTGGTGCTCTCGCTCGATGACCAGGAATCCTTCGAACAACGACTTTATTGATAAGTCGCGGGTCGCTGGCACCGTAGTGGGCGGGCGAGCCACCGTATTTCCCAACCCACACGCTCGAAAAACCGTCATGC
>JBDLWH010000320.1:0-4407 GCA_039804325.1 Verrucomicrobiota bacterium | reverse complement strand
CCCAGCACACCGAATGGAAGGAGTCGTGGCGCGACGACCTCCTCCGCTGGGTCTGCGGATTCGCCAATGCCGAAGGGGGGCGCTTGGAAATCATTCATGGCTAACCGTCCGAGAATCCGCCGGGGAAGACTACCCAGAAGACTACCCAGAAGACTACCCAGAAGACTACCCAGAAAATCATAGGGATTCTGCGCGAACACCCTGCCGTTAGTCGGAGGGAGCTCGCAACCCTGTTTGCCGACATCGAAACATCAGCATTTCCAAATCCCCATGAGCACACCCACCCCGCCCGACCTCCCGCCCTGGGCCAGCGAAGTGATCGATCTCTACGAATCGGGGGCCTGCGCCCAGTTCCTCCTCCATGGCAACGTGGGCGATTTGGTGCTGCTGCCGGTTGCCGGAGGGGAGCCGCGCCTCGTCGCCCTGGATGGGTTTCTGCGCGAGCGGTTGTTAGCCCGCTTTGACGTGGTCATCAGTTATGATGTTGGCAATGGCATCCGGGTGGAAAAGGGCGGCGAGCGCTTCGCCGAGTGGCCGCCCGCGGCCAAGGAGGCCACCTTGGCCAAGGCCCCGCGCGAGGCGATCCAGGTGCTCACCGTGTATCTGCGTTTCTGCGCCAACCTCACGCGCCTCAAACCCGACAAGGCTACCCGCGTCGCCGTGATCGTTAAAAACGCCAGCCTCATCGTGCCACCTTCGCCCGGCGGCGCAAACTACGAACTCAGCGCGATTGCCAGCCAGTTGCGTGATTGGGCGGCCGATCCCACCATCGCCGACCAACATTGCGCAACGTTTCTCCTGACTGAAAACCTCAATGACCTGCATCCGCTTGTCGCCCGCAACCCGCAGAGCGCGTGCGTGGCCGTGCCGCTGCCGCAGCAAGCGGAGCTGGAACCCGCGCTCAATTTCCTGAACACTCTCTATCCGCTGCCACTCAAGCCGTTCGCCGGAAATCTCACCGAACCCGCCGCCTCCCTCGCCGGGGCCACTCTGAGCTCCATCGAAACCCTGCTTCAAACCCGCCAGCACCACGCCAAGGAACTCACCCCGCAGGACCTCGTCGCACTGAAAAAAGACCTCGTCGAAAAGGATGCCCAGGGCCTCATTGAATTTGTCAAATCCGACCGCACGCTCGACGACCTCCACGGCCAGGAATCTATCAAAAATTGGTTACGCCAGGACATCGCGCTCTGGCGGGCGGGCGACTTGGCCGCCTTGCCGATGGGCTACCTGTTCTGCGGGCCGGTGGGCACCGGCAAGACGTTCATGGTCGAGTGCCTCGCCGGTGAGGCCGGCGTGCCCGTCGTCAAAATGAAAAATTTCCGCGACAAATGGGTCGGTAGCACCGAGAGCAACCTTGAGAAAATCTTCAGGTTGTTAGATGCGCTCGGTCGTTGCATCGTGTTTGTGGACGAGGCGGATCAGGCGCTTGGACGTCGCAGCGCGGACTCCGGGGATTCCGGGGTTTCCGGGCGTGTCTATGGCATGATGGCCGAGCGCATGAGTGATTCACGCAACCGCGGGCGCATCCTCTGGGCGCTTGCCACCAGCCGCCCGGATCTTGTCGAAGTGGACCTCAAACGCCCCGGGCGCGTGGATGTGAAAATCCCGCTCTTTCCCACCGCGACACCCGCAGAAGGGTATCAACTCATCCGCGCCCTCGCCAATCGCCGAGGCGTCGCCCTCGATGAAACGCTGTCGGATGCCTGCCGCAAATCCATTCCCAACCTGCTAACGCCAGGTGCCGCAGAAGCCCTTTCCGTCAAACTCTACCGCGCCATCAAAACCGGTGCCGCCAGCCCCGCCGACGCGCTCACAGCCGCGCTGCGCGATTACCAGCCGCCGGTCCCGCTCACGCTCATCCAGGACCAGATTGCCCTGGCCGTCGCCGAAGCCACCGATCTGGGTTTTGTTCCTGAATGCTTTAGAAAGTGATCACCGCAGACTCATGTTGAACGAGCGGGGAATTTGCCAAGGCCGCCTTGGCTGTGAGCCTGTGACCGGGATTGGCAGGGCCGCTGTCCCGGTCCCGCTCGGATTTTGTGGGTGAATCGGCAGCTTGGCTTTGACCGTGGGCGGGATTCGGTCTATGCCCCGTGCTTTCCCATGAAGGAGCAAATCCCAGCCATTCAGACCGCCGCCCTCGCCCAAATCGCCGCCGCTGCCGACGAGCGCACGCTTGAAGACGCCCGCGTGGCCGTGCTCGGCAAAAAAGGCCATCTCACGCGGGTGGCCGCGGGGATCAAGGAGGTGCCCCCGCAAGATAAGGCCGCCGTGGGTCAGCTTCTTCATGCGGCGCGCATCGCCATCACTGAGGCTCTCGACGAGAAACAACGCGTGCTGCGAGATCTGTCCGACCGCGCCGCCCTTGCAGGCATTGATGTTACCCTGCCGGCCCGCTCGATGCCGTTAGGTGCGCTCCACCCGCTCACCCTCATCCGCGATGAGGCCATCGGAATCCTCCGCCGCATGGGCTTCGCTCTGGCCGACGGCCCGGAGATCGAGGATGAGTTTCATTGCTTCGACGCCCTGAACACCCCGGCCGACCACCCGGCCCGCAACGAAAAGGACACGTTTTATTTCGATTCTGGCAAATTGTTGCGCACCCACACCTCGAGCGTGCAGATCCGCACCATGGAATCCCAGGTGCCGCCTATCCGCATCATCGCACCGGGCTCGGCCTACCGCCGCGATGAAATCGATGCCACCCATCTTTCGGTTTTCAACCAACTCGAAGGCCTCTACGTTGGCACGGATGTCTCACTGCCCGATCTCAAAGGCACCTTGGAGTACTTCCTCCACGAGCTCTTCGGAACGACTACCGAAGTCAGGTTTCGCCCGCATTTTTTCCCGTTCACCGAACCGAGTTTTGAAATTGATGTGAAACTCCAGATCAAGGGACAGGCCCCACGGTGGATCGAAGTCGCTGGTTGCGGCATGGTCGATCCCGCCGTCTTCGAGGCGATCAATCGGTCGCGCAAGGACCAAGCCTTTGACCCGGAGCGTGTCACGGGATTTGCCTTTGGCATGGGTCTCGATCGCCTGGCCATGATCCGCTGGGGCATCAAAGACATTCGGTTATTGATCGAAAATGACCTGCGATTCCTCAAGCAGTTCGCCTAATCGCCAACCTCTTCTTTTTCCCATGAACGTTTCTCTCAACTGGCTCGGCTCTCACCTCGATCTCTCAGGTAAATCCATCAAGGAAATCGACGACCTCCTGACCTTCGCGGGCGTGGAAGTCGAAGGCATCACCGCCACGGGCATCACCTCAGAAAAGATCGTCGTCGCTCAAATCATCGAGGCGCTGCCCCACCCGCACGCCGACCGCCTCAAAGTCACCCAAGTGGACGTCGGCGAGGGGACGCTGCGTCAGATCGTGTGCGGCGCACAAAACTATCAGGTCGGCGACAAAGTCCCTTGCGCGCTTCCGGGTGCGGAGTTGGGCGGCGGCTTCACCATTGGCGTCACCGTCATGCGCAAGGTCGAGTCGCGTGGCATGCTCTGCTCTGCCACAGAGCTTGGCCTGCCACCCGGTGTGGATGGCCTCATGATTCTCCCGGCCGATGCCGAGGTGGGCATGCCCGTGAAGCGTTTGTTTGATTCGGATGTGATGTTAGAATTGGAGGTCACCCCGAATCGGCCGGATTTGCTGAGCCATCGTGGGATGGCGCGCGAGTTGGCCGCCTTGCTCAAAACGCCGCTCAGCGGGATGGACGTCGCTACGGGTGAAACCGCCATCGCCGATGCCGGGGTTATTCAAATCGCCGCCCCCGATGCCTGCCCGCTCTACAGCGCCGTGCGCATCACGGGTGTCACGGTCGGACCAAGCCCGGCCTGGCTCGTGGCGCGGCTCGAATCGATTGGCCTGCGCCCGATCAATAATATCGTCGATGTCACCAACTTCGTGCTCCACGAACTCGGCCAGCCGCTCCATGCCTTCGATGCCGCCAAACTATCCGGTGGTCTGGTGGTGCGCCACGCTCACGACGGTGAATCGTTTCTCGCGCTCGATGAATCCGAGCATCGGCTCGCGCCAGAGGATCTACTCATTTCCGATGCGAGTGGAGCGGCGCTGGCCCTCGCGGGCGTCATGGGCGGCTTGCACAGTGGCGTCACGCCTGCCACTACCGAGATTCTCCTGGAATCCGCGTACTTCACACCGCACGGGATTCGCCGGACGTCACGCCGCACCGCGCTTTCCTCGGATTCCTCGTATCGTTTCGAGCGCGGCGTGGACCCCTCAACCGTCCTGACCGCCTCGGCCGTCGCCGTGAAACTTATCCTCGAAACTGCCGGCGGTATCGCCCAAACCCCAACCGAAATCGCGGGAATGCCACCCGTGCTCACCCGCCCCGTCACGCTGGATGCTCGGAAACTTGACCAATTGATGGGTGGCTCAATCGA
>JBDLWH010000319.1:0-5723 GCA_039804325.1 Verrucomicrobiota bacterium | reverse complement strand
TTCCAGCACCCGTTGCGGCAACATCCCTAGGTGCCCCATGACCGGTATGCCCGCTTCGGTGATGATGCGAACCTGGCCCGCCTGCCCCACTCCGCCTTCTAACTTCACCGCCTCCGCCCCTGCCGCCACCAGCGCACGCGCCGTCACCAGCGCCTCCTCTGGCGTCTCATAACTGTGAATCGGTAAATCCCCCACCACTAACGCCCGCGGCTTCGCTCGCGCCACACTCGCAACGTGATGAAGCATGTGCCCAAGCGTCACGTGCGTGGTATCAGGAAAACCTAACACCACCATGCCTAGCGAATCCCCCACCAATAACACATCCACCCCACCTTCATCTAATAATCTAGCGGTCGGATAATCATAGGCCGTTAGCGCGGTAATCGGGCGCCCGCCCTTGCGGGCTCTCAGGCATTCGGCTTTGTCATGCGCAGTCACAGGGGAGTATAGCAGGTAATCTCATGGCTCATATCGCAAAAAACCCCCGCTTGCGGCGGGGGCTTTTTGCCGATGGCGACCCGTAAGGGAGTCGAACCCTTCTTGCCAGAATGAAAATCTGGAGTCCTAACCGATAGACGAACGGGTCGTTGGTCACGGTGCGGGCGGAAAAGAACATTTCAAGTGCCCGGTTGGCAAGATTTTTTTAATCAAAATGATCAATCTTTTTACTAACGGGGATTTTTTCCTCCGAGATGGGTGATTCTCCACAATGGCGGCTTGTCAAATGGGGGCAGATTCCTAGGCTCTGCGCTCACCGCGCCCCGATGCTCCAGCGGTGCCTCATTCTCATGAACACGACCCTACTCGCCCAAGCCGCCAATGAATCCCGTGGCCTTGCCATGGACGCCATCCATGCCTGCAATTCCGGCCATTTGGGACTGCCGCTTGGCTGCGCCGAAATTGGAGCGGTGCTCTTCGGTGAATCCTTGCGTTACGCCCCGGACGCCCCTAAATGGCTCAACCGCGACCGCTTCATCCTCTCCGCTGGCCATGGCTCGATGTTCCTCTACAGCTGGTTGCACCTCTCGGGCTTCGCGGTTTCCCGCGCCGATGTGAAAAACTTCCGCCAGCTCCACTCGATCACCCCAGGTCATCCAGAATTCCGCGAAACCCCAGGCGTTGAAGCCACCACCGGCCCACTCGGCCAAGGCGTGGGCAACGCCGTGGGCTTCGCTCTCTCTGGTAAACGCGCCGCCGCACGCTTCAACACCGCCCAACACACGCTCTTCGACCAGCATGTTTTCGCGCTCCTAGGCGACGGATGCCTCCAGGAGGGCGTGGCCAAGGAATCGATCGCCTTTGCCGGCCACAACGCCCTGGACAACCTGATTCTCATCTATGACTCCAACGATGTGACCCTCGACGCGCTGGCCAACGCCACCCAAAGCGAAAATGCCGAAGCCTATTTCACGTCACAAAATTGGGACGCCGTGACCATTGATGGCCACGACCTCCAAGCCATCGCTGCGGCCATCGCCACGGCCAAGGCCAATGATAACGGCCGCCCGAAAGCCATCATCGCCAAAACCATCATCGGCAAAGGCATCGCCGAAGTCGCCGGCACCTCGAAAGGCCACGGCGAGGGCGGCGCCAAATTCATCACCACCGCACGCGCCAGCCTCGGCCTGCCCGCCGACGAACCGTTCTTCGTTTCCCCAGAAACCCAAGCGTTTTTTGCCGCAAAATCCATCGCCGCCAACGCGCTCTTCGATGCCTGGCAACTCACCTACGACGCCTGGGCCACCGCCAATCCCGAACTCGCCGAGGAGCTCACCCAAGGATTGGCCACCGCCGCACCCACCGACCTTTCTGAGCGCATCCCGGCATTCCCCGCCGATTACAAAGATGCCACGCGCTCCGCAGGCGGCTCCATCCTCAATGCCGTGGCCAAGGTCATGCCTCAGATTCTAACCGGTAGCGCCGACCTCTTCGGCTCCACCAAGAACTACCTCAAAGAGGGCGGCGACTATTCTGCGGCCAACCCATTAGGCCGCAACATCTGGTTCGGCATCCGCGAACACGCCATGGGTGCCATCTGCAATGGCATCGCCTACGACGGCCTCTTCCGCCCTAGCGGCGCAACCTTCCTCGTCTTCGCCGATTACCTCCGCGGCTCCATCCGCCTCGCTTCCCTCGCCGGCCTGCCCGTCACCTACCTCTTTACCCACGACTCCGTGGGCGTCGGCGAAGACGGCCCTACCCACCAACCCGTGGAAACCGTCAGCGGCCTGCGCGTCATCCCCAATCTCGACGTGATACGCCCCGGCGACGCCGAAGAAACCGCAGGAGCATTCATCGCGGCCATGAGCCGCACCGATGGTCCCACCGCCCTGATTCTCACCCGTCAGACCATCCCGTTGATGAACCATCTCACCGTGGCAACCCGCCGCGACGGCACCCGCAGAGGCGGCTACATCGCCCACCAAGAAACCGGCCCACTCACCACCATCCTCATCGCCAGCGGCTCCGAACTCCAACACGCCATGGCCGCGGCTCAGGAACTCGGCTCCGGCGTGCGCGTCGTCTCACTGCCCTGCTTCGAACTCTTCGACCGCCAGTGCGCGTCATACCGCGAATCCATCCTGCCCCCGACCTGCTCGCACCGCATCTCCATCGAAGCCGGCGTCACCGGCCTGTGGTGGAAATACGTCGGCTCCCAGGGCAAGGCCCTCGGCATCGACCGCTTCGGCATCAGCGCCCCGGGCGACACCGTGATGCAGGAGCTTGGCATGACCAAAGACCACGTCATCGCCGCCGCCACCTGCCGTTAGCACATCGCCGCCTCAGTCCGGCGGACTGAGGCGGATACGCCCCGCCGCGAACCCATTTGCTCCGCCATGCCGCGCATCGCCCTGCTCCAATCCACGACCTTTACCACCAAGTCCGCCGCGTTCGATCACCACGAAGCGCTCATCCGCGAGGCCGCCGCCGCCGGTGCCCAGATCGTCGTCACCCAGGAACTCTTTCTTACCCCGTATTTCTGCACCTCCCAAGATACCGCCGCCTTTGATCTGGCCGACACTCTGCCCGGCCCGGTCACCCATCGCCTCAACCGCCTAGCCGGCGAGCTTGGCATCGTCTTAGTTGCCTCGCTCTTCGAGCACCGCGGGCCCGGCCTCTATCATAACACCGCCACCATCCATGATGCCAACGGCTGCTTGCTAGGACTCTATCGAAAATCCCACATCCCGCAGGACCCCTCCTTCGAGGAAAAATTCTATTTTACTCCCGGTGACACCGGCTGGCCGGTATGGGACACGGCATTTGGTAAGCTTGGTGTGCTCATCTGTTGGGACCAATGGTATCCAGAAGCCGCTAGACTCATGGCCCTTGGCGGCGCACAAGTACTCATCTATCCAACTGCTATCGGCTGGCTGCCCGAAGAAAAATCCTCCCTCGGTGCCGCCCAACACTGCGCATGGGAAACCGTCCAACGCGGCCACGCCGTAGCCAACGGGTGTTACCTCGCCGCTGTCAACCGCTCCGGAACCCATGACTCTATCGAGTTCTGGGGCCAATCGTTCGTCGCTAACCCGTACGGCGAAATCCTCGCAAAGGCATCCATCCATCACGAAGAAATTCTCTATCAGGATCTCGACTTCCTTGCCCTCGAGGAAGTCCGCCGCATCTGGCCATTCTTCCGCGACCGCCGCATCGACGCCTATGGCGATCTCACCAAACGCTGGCGAGCCTAACCAAAAATCCGGCCACGTGCGCCTGCTCCCCATCGAAGATCACGCCCTGCTTCTCATCGAAGATCACGCCCTGCTTCTCATCGACCGACTCACCCGCCACTCAAATGGGCGCGTGGAATTCAGCGTGGCCAACGCGGCGCATGATTTACCCGTGGATCTCGAGCGCTTGTTCGAGCCGCTTTTCCGCAGAGAAACCCCTAGCTCAGTCGGGGCGGGGGCCTCTTGGCCACCATGCCAAATCCACTCACCAAATTCTCATCTTCCTTCTGGTAATCCCTCATTTCAGTGCGAGATTCGCCACCGATGCGCTCGATCTCCCCAGCATCATCCATCGTACTACCCACCTCATGCGTTCCTTGTTTCGTTCATTGCCCGCGCGGCTCGCGCTCATCGCCTACACGTTGTTTTTCCTCCTATCCCTGATTTCCAGAGTGGCGCTCATGATCACGGCTCGACACGAAGTCACTTGGGACGCTTCTCTCGCCGGGGTCTTTGCTATCGGCTTCGGCTATGACGCCGCCACGGCGGTTTTCGCCGCCCTCCCCTGGTTGCTCGTTGGCAGCATCGCTCCACTGCGCCTTCTCAAATCCCGCGCCGGCACCCTTCTGCTCGGTGGATTGATGACGGTTTTCCTCGCTATCTTGATCTTCCTCACCACGGCCGAGTGGTTTTTTTGGGATGAATTCGGCGCACGCTTCAACTTCATCGCCGTGGACTATCTGGTCTTTACCACCGAAGTCTTGGGAAACATCCGCGAATCCTACCCTATCTTCTGGATCCTCGCGGGCATCGCCACCGTCGCAGCCCTTGGCGTCTGGCTCATGAGCCGCGTGGGCATCATCACGTGGATCACCAACGGCTCAACCCCACGCAAGGCTCGCGTCTTGGCTCCCCTCTCAGGGGTGGCCATAGCGGCTCTGGCCGTGACCTACCTCAACCAATCTGCCATCCCTGCTTTCGCTAACCAATACCATGGTGAGCTCGCTAAAAACGGGTGCTGGTCGTTCATGGCCGCGGCCAAACAAATGGAACTCGACTACCCAAAATGGTATCCCAAATTGCCCGTCGATGAGGCCCTGGCAGAGGCCAAGCGCGCTCTCGCCACCTCCGATGAGCCAGCCACCTCGCCCGTCGCCGATGACCTGCATCGCACGCTGCGCGGTCGCGCCCCCGAACACCGCTGGAACGTGATCCTGGTTTGCATGGAAAGCATGAGCGGCGATTACATGAGCTACCTAGGAAACTCATCGGGCATCACCCCCAATCTCGATCGCCTCGCCAAGGAGTCGGTCTTTTTCGATAATCTCTACGCCACCGGAACCCGAACCGTGCGCGGCATGGAGGCCCTCACTCTCAGCCTCCCACCTACCCCAGGTCAGTCGATCATCTATCGACCTGAGGGCTCCAATCTCGTCACTTCCTTCTCCCCCTTTCTCGAACGCGGCTACGATTGCGCGTTTTTCTACGGTGGCAACGGCGACTTCGATTACATGAATCGCTATTTCTCCACCTCGGGCTGCCGCATCATGGACGTCGGCGCATGGAAAAAGGAGGACGTCACCTTCAAAACCTCATGGGGCGCCTGCGATGAAGACCTCTTCCGCAAAACCATCCAAGAAGCCGATACCGACCACGCCGCTGGCAAGCCATTCCATTTTTTCTGCATGACCACGAGCAACCACAGACCCTATGATTTCCCCGAGGGCCGCATTGACCTGCACGCCCATGACCGGAAATCCGCCGTCAAATACGCCGATTGGGCCGTGGGCAACCTCATCGATCAAGCCCGCTCAAAACCGTGGTTCAAAGACACCCTGTTTGTCATCGTCGCCGACCACTGCGCCAGCAGCGCCGGCAAATCTGAGTTGGATGTCACCAAATATCACATCCCCGCCATGATCTACAATCCTGCCCTCGCTCCCTCACAGAAAATCTCAGCCCTGTGCAGCCAAATCGACGTCATGCCCACCGTCACCGGCTTGATGAACTGGAACTACCAGACGCTTGGCTTCGGCCACGATAGGCTCG
>JBDLWH010000318.1:0-3962 GCA_039804325.1 Verrucomicrobiota bacterium | reverse complement strand
AGCAGAGGTTCAATGTCGGGTGGCCGATGCCTGCCAGCGGGCGGGGAGGGCACCATCGAGTGTTGAGCTCATCGCCGTGTCTAAGACCGTTCCTGCGGATGCGGTGCGCGAGGCCATCGCTGCGGGACACCAACAGTTCGGCGAGAGTAAGTGGCAGGAGGCGGAGCGAAAGATCGAGCTCTTGCCGGGGTGCCTCCACTGGCACTTCATCGGTAGGGTGCAGCGCAACAAGGTGCGCAAAATTTTACCACATTTCGAGGTGATTCACGCTGTGGATTCTTGCGAACTCGCCGCGTCTATCAATGAGATCGCGAAAGAACTCGGGTTATTTCCCAAGGTTTTTCTCCAAGTCAATATCGCGGGGGAGTCCACCAAGGGCGGCTTCGATCCTGCGGTTTTGCAGACGGCCATGGAGAACCTGCTGGCATTACCGCGCGTGGAAATTCTGGGGTTGATGTGCATTCCCCCGCCAGGTCCAGACGCGGCATCGTCACGCCCATGGTTTGCGGCGCTGCGAGATTTGCGCGACCGCTTGGTGCGCGACTCGGGAGTTCCGCTTCCTTTTCTGAGCATGGGCATGAGCGATGATTTTGAGGTGGCCATCGCTGAAGGGGCCACTCATGTCCGCGTGGGCTCATCAATTTTTGGCAAGCGCTCCTATCGGGTGGACGGCGAGTTGGGTTGAGATCAACTTCCGCCATCCCTCGACCGCCTGACCGTCCCGCGCCGATCGCAAACAACCCGGATTTTTCCCGCCGTGATCTCAGCCCACACCGACCTTGCGTCATTGTCCATCCTGTCCGCCAAGGAGGTCGCTGCCATGCTCGCGGCGGGTTTCCCCACCGCCGCGCAGGTGTTGGATCATCTGCCAAAACGATATGAGGACCGGCGCTGCTTCGATGTGTTTCCCCAACAGGCGACTGCCACGGCCGTCTGCTTGCGTGGCTCGGTCATCGATTCCGGTAAGCGCGCCTTCGGCCAAGGCCGCGGGTTTTATGAGGCCATCGTGATGGACGGTTCCGGCGGCGTTTTCGGCTCGGGTAAAATCACCTGTCGTTGGTTCAATATGCCCTTCATGCATAAACTCGTTGCCGTCGGCCAGGAAGTGGTCGTTTACGGTAAGGTGAAGGAGGCTAACGGCCGATTGATCATCGATCACCCGGAGTTCGAGGTGCTCCGTGACGATGACCTCGAATCCGAGTCCATCCATCTGGAACGCCTCGTGCCGATCTATCGTAATATCGCGGGGCTCTCCCAGCGTCGCTTGCGCGAAATCATTCATTTGCTCATGCGGCAAGCCGACCCCGCATCCCTCGCTCGACCGTTTGACGTGGACCCCGCAACCCCTCGCGCCACCGCTCTCTGGCAAGCCCATTTCCCCGACGCCCTGGATCAAGCGCATGCTGCCCGCCGACGTTTCGCCCTCGAGGAGTTTTTTGCGATCCAGTTGAACGTGGCCTGGCGGCGCTGCCGCCACCAGGAACAAACCGGGCGCGTCCTCGGCAAACGCACCACTTTGCTCAAAGCGTTTTACCAAAGCCTGCCGTTTGATTTCACCGATGCGCAGAAGCGCTCGATCCGCGAAATTGTCGCCGATATGCGCCAAGCGCGCCCTATGAACCGTCTGTTGCAGGGAGACGTGGGCTCCGGCAAAACCTTCGTCGCCATGGCCGCGATGCTCCTGGCCATTGATACCGGTTGCCAAGCGGCTTTGATGGCTCCCACACAGATTCTTGCGGAACAACATTTCCTTACGTTTCGGCGCTGGCTCGAACCGCTGGGCGTCCGGATTGCCCTGCGCACCGGAAATCGTGACGAGGCGAACCATCTCGAAATCGACGGCGAGGCGCAGATGATCATCGGAACCCATGCGCTGCTCTACGATGATGCTGGGTTTCGCGATCTCGCCCTCGTCGTCATCGACGAACAACACAAGTTCGGCGTGGCTCAACGTGCATCCTTAATCCGCCGCGGCGTCGTGCCCGATGTGCTCGTCATGACCGCCACTCCTATCCCCAGGACCTTGACCATGACCCTCTACGGTGACCTCGATGTCTCGCTCCTCGATGAAAAACCTCCCGGCCGCGGCCAAATCATCACCGCCGTGCGCGTCGGTGCCAAACAATCGGATGTCACCGCGTTTCTCAAAAAACACCTCGCTAATGGCCGCCAAGCCTACCTCGTCTATCCACTCGTCGAGGAAAGCGAATCGCTCAAGTTGGAATCCGCCACCACCGCCGTGGAAAAATGGCGTAAGCGCCTGCCCACCCATGAGGTCGGTCTGATCCACGGCAAACTGCGCCCAGAGGAAAAGGAAGAGGTCATGCGCAGGTTCCGCGAGGGGGCCATACGTGTGTTAGTCGCTACCACGGTCATCGAGGTCGGCCTAGACGTGCCTAATGCCACGATCATGATTCTGCATCACGCCGAACGCTTCGGCCTGGCTCAGCTCCACCAACTGCGCGGGCGCATCGGTCGCGGTGTGCATAAGGGGTATTGCATTTTACTCACCGATGGCAAACTCCCCGAGGCGCTCGAAAAACTCAATGTCCTCGAACAATCAGCCGACGGCTTCGTGATCGCCGAAGCCGACCTGCGCCTCCGCGGCCCTGGCGACGTGTTAGGCACTCTCCAGAGCGGCCTCGCCGACCTGCGCTTCCCGGATTTCCTCGCCGATACCGCACTGCTGCGAGAAGCGCGTGAACTCGCTAACCTCGTGCTCACACAAGACCCGCTCCTCCATGGCTCCCACCTCGCCCTGCGCCCACTCATCCATAACCTCCACGCCGTCGGGGACCGCCCAAGCTCTGTAACTTAACCGCTTCGAAAAATCATTAGCGGTTAGTTTAGTCCTGTCATTCTCGATACGAGAATTGATTGCTCCGTCACGCTACGCATCAATTTGCGTAAACCATGCCTGAAATGCTGAATGGTTTACACATTCTTTCATCAGAATATGTCCAATAGGGTCATGGTGAAATTTTTTATTCTCTCTACATTGCGGCCTTCTGTGTTGCTCGCATGAATGACAAATATCACCTGTTAACAACTGGATTGACACGTCTTTCATTTCTCTATTAATCGACAGGATCGATTCTAATAAACCTGTTTGTTTTAACCACGCCACCACGCCACACCCCATGAAGACCCACTGGAAACTTCCGCCATCATCGACGATTACCCGATGGATTCGTGATAAACAAACCAATCTCCTATGGAGTGCCGGTGCCGGGGCATCCCTCGCGTTGGTTCTCATCTCCTGCGCGACCTCCCGCACCATGATGGTCCCCCCAAACACCGTCCCGGGGGCCACCTTCATCGGCTCTAAAGAATGCGCCGATTGCCACGAAAAAGTCAGCCGCGATTTCCGCACCGCCGACCATGCCAAACTCCAAGCGAAGGGCGCTAACGCCATCGATATGGGCTGCGAATCCTGCCACGGCCCGGGCAGCAAACACAAAGAAGCCGGCGGCGGCGCTGGCACCATCGTCAATCCCAAAAAATCCCCGGAAACCTGCTTCCAATGCCACCTCGACAAAAAAGCCGAGTTCATGCTGCCCTACCGCCACCCCGTGCTCTCCGGCAAGATGACCTGCAGTGACTGCCATGACCCGCACAAAGGCTCGGCTAACAAGGGCGGCGGCATGTCGATCTCGGGCAAGAATGAAACCTGCCTCGATTGTCACACCCAACAACGCGGACCGTTTGTGTTCGAACACGAGGCAACCCGCGACGGTTGCACCACCTGTCACAGCCCACACGGCTCCGTGAACCAGAAAATGCTCACTGAGCGCAATGCGACGCTCTGCCTCAAGTGCCACTTCCAGGGGACGACGAACTTCGGCGCTTCCCAGGTTCACTCTACATCAAGCCGCCTCGGTGTAGGAACCTGTTGGTCCGCCGGTTGTCATGAAGGGGTACACGGATCCAATACCAGTGCCGGTCTGCGCTTCTAAAACCCA
>JBDLWH010000317.1:0-8544 GCA_039804325.1 Verrucomicrobiota bacterium | reverse complement strand
TTTGGGTGTGACGATGGCGCGGTGGTTAGCGTGGATATGGCGACGAGGAAGGAGCGGTGGAGAATCGTCACCAAGGACACGGTTGAGGCCACCCCGGCGATGGCATCGGGACGCGTGTTTGCTGGCTCTAACGACGGGGAGTTCCGCGCGATCAACCTAGAGACCGGAAAAGAAGTGTGGACCATGCATGGACAGGAGAAATTTCCAACAGGTGGAGTGGTGGTTGCTAGTCCAGATGGATTAGAAGAATGGATTTTGGTTAATGGTTATGATGGAGTATCACGCTGTTTGCGAACGAGTGATGGCATGCAGGTGTGGCGTCATGACTCACAGAATTATATCAACGGCTCGCCGGCCATTCTCGACGGCGACCGGGTGGCCTTCGGCGGATGCGATTCGGTGATTCATATCATCCACCTGCGAGACGGGTGCGCGATGAGCCAGGTGACCACTGACGCCCAGATCATCCGCTCATTAGCGACTTGGGATAGCACGGTTTACGCCGTGAACTATGCTAACCAGTTGGTCGCGCTCGAAGTGACGGCAAGCAAGCCGACGTGGGTGTTCGAGAACAGCGGCGGCCAATTGCTCTCATGCCCGGCCGTGGATGACGCGCGCGTTTACGTGGGATCACGCGACCATCACGTGCATGCGGTGAATCGTCTGAGTGGCAAACAAGAGTGGCAATTCAAGACCGGCGGGCGAGTGGAAAGTTCGCCATTGGTATTTGACGACGCCGTGGTTTTTGGGTCAAGCGATGGCCGCCTCTATGCCGTGGACAAACAGGATGGCCACCAAATTTGGCGGCTAGACCTCGGCGAAAATCTAGCGGTGGCCCCGTCATTTGCCTCGGGTGCGATCGTGATAGGTGGTGGTGATGGAACGCTTTTTGTGATACGAGGAGGGGATCACCCATGATAGGGCGCATCAAAATGGTTTTTCTCACACCAGGCACTGGGGGCTGGTATTGTGGTGCCTGCATGAGAGACAACGCCCTAGCCAAGTCATTGCAAGCAGCCGGTCACGAGGTGCTGCTACTGCCGATGTATCTACCATTGATGTTAGACGAGGATGGCTTGGTAAGCGCGCGCAAGACGCCGATATTTTTTGGAGGGATCAATGTTTATTTGCGTCAGAAGTTCGCATGGTTTCGCCGCGCGCCGCGATGGTTAGATCAGTTACTTAACCATCCACGGTTACTGCGACAAGTTGCCCGGCACAGTCGGATGACATCGGCCGGCGATCATGGAGCGATGACCCTCGCGATGCTGCGCATGGACGAGAGTGGTTTTAGCAAGGAAATGGATCAACTCTGCGATTGGCTGGCGGAGGAAGCGCCCGATCTGGTCTGTCTTTCCACGGTGTTACAGGCTGGCATGATAGGCGAGCTCAAGCGGCGGTTAGGAGTGAAGGTGATGTGTTGTTTTCAAGGGGAGGATACGTTTCTCGATGGATTGCCGGCACCCTTCCGTGAGGCGTGTTGGCGAGAGTTAGCAGCGCGGGTAAAAGCGGCGGATTCGCTGATAGCGCCGAGCATGTTTTACGCGCAGTTGATGAGGCAACGGCTAGAGTTGGACACCCTCGCCATCGAGGTACTTCCTAACGGTATCAACCTTGAGGGATACACCCCACTGGATGCAAAGCAGGGCCCGCCGACGATCGGGTTTTTGGCGCGCTTGAGCCGCGAAAAGGGCCTGGAGGTCATGGTGGACGCGTTTATTCACTTGCGAGTAGTGCTCGGCCATCCATGGGCACAACTTCATTTGGCTGGCGCGGCCACGCCAGAAAACGATGCGTTCATCGCCATGTTACAAAAGCGTTTGGCGGCAGCTAACCTAACGGAGCAAGTGGTTTGGCAGGTTAATCTATCACGTGACGAGAAAATTGACATGCTCAGATCACTCACGCTATTTTCCGTACCGGCGATCTATCCGGAAGCCTTTGGTTTATACGTGATCGAAGCGATGGCCTCAGGGGTTCCGGTGGTGCAACCGGCCGTGGCAGCGTTTCCCGAGATGGTGGCACGGGCAGGGATGCTGGTTCAGGTGGGGGATTTCGGATGCTCACCACCGTGGCACGAGGCGTTGGCGCAAGCATGGTATCAGTTACTTCAAGAGCCAACCACACTGCGCGAGATGGCGCAGGATAGTCGGCGAGTGGCAGAGGAGTTTTATGAGATCGGGGTGATGAGAGACCGCTTTATTTTGTTAGCACAGGAAATCTGTGGGTCTATCCCGTGCGATGAGCGAACCACGATTTGACATAGGAGCTATTTCGGGCAACTCATCACGTATCACACCCATGCCGACCATCACCATCGACCAACGTCACCTTTCCGTCAATCCGGGCGAGACGGTCTTGCAGGCGGCGCGCGCGGCGGGCATTGAGATTCCGACGTTATGTTACCATGACGGCAAGGAAGCCGGAGCGTCATGCATGGTTTGCGCAGTGAAACTCAAGCACAGCGGGCAGTTCATACCGGCATGTGGTTCACGGTGTATTGATGGCATGGAGCTCGAGAGCGACACGCCGGAAGTGAGAGGAGCCCGGCGGATGGCGCTTGAGTTGTTACTCAGTGATCACGTTGGTGATTGTTTGTCACCATGCCAAAGGATTTGTCCGGCCCACCTCGGCATCCCCGGTGTGCTCGAACAGATTCGGGCTGGGGCCTTTGGATTAGCGGCGGCATCTATTCGGCGCGATCTGCCCATGGCTGGCATCCTTTGCCGCATTTGTCATCGGCCGTGCGAAAATGGATGCCGCCGTAACGTCCATGACGGATCGGTCGCCATCGCCGACCTCGTGACCCACACCATCGAAACCGAGCACGCGTTGGGCAAACTGGTGTTGCCACCCCACGCGACTGAAGGATCGGATCAGGTGGCCATCATTGGATCAGGATTCGCGGGTCTGAGCGCCGCATGGTTTCTCGCCCAGCAAGGATACTCGTGTACGGTGATCGATCAAAATTCGCGGCTTGCCGAGACGATCCGATCGGCCTATCCACATCTTTCGCCCGCCTTGGTTGATGCGGAACTTCGGGTCTTCGAGCAAGTCGGCATCCATTTCCGGTGTGCCACATGGATTCGCGACGAGAGCGAATTAGTCGAGCTGACCCGCGTATTCAAGGCCGTCCTGCTAGCCACCGGGCCAGGATCACACACGCAAGCCGCGGCTCTTGGCCTAACAGCCGCTGGTCATCAATTCGCCACAGACAAGCCATCGATGATGAGTTCGCGGGCCGGGGTGTTTGTTGCTGGGCGGGCCGGGACCGCGGGTGGCCAACCGGTGAATGCCGTCGCAGAAGGCAAAGCCGCCGCCGCCTGTATCCATCAGCATCTCACCCAGATGGTCGTAGCGCGCCCGACCAAACCTTTCAGCATCTTCATGGGGAAAGTGTTAGAAAACGAAATGCCTGACTTTCTGAAGGATGCTAGCGAGGCCCCGCGCCGTGATATTCAGGCGCAGGCTTTTGACCTTCAGAGTGCCATTGAGGAATCCAGGCGCTGCGTTCACTGCCATTGCGCCAAAGCCGACCATTGCCAGTTGCGACAGTTAGCGATTGACTATCAGGTGAACGTGCATCGATTTCGGGGTGCGGTTAGGACGCGTTTTCAACGCAATACCGAGCACCCGTTGGTGTGTTTTGAGGAGGGAAAATGCATTCGTTGCGGCAATTGCATTCAGGCCGCGAGCGCGCACCAGGGAGCGCTGGGGCTTACCTTCATCGGTCGCGGGTTTGATGTGCGTCTCGGGGTGCCCTTTCACGCATCCATGCATGATGGACTGCTCGAAGCGGCCCGCGATGCGGTTGCGGCATGCCCGACCGGCGCATTGTCCCTGCGCAATGCCTGAGGGCGCGGCCCAAACTGAGCGCGATGACGCACGGCACGCTCAAAAAGGAGCTCTGCTCGACGCGGAGCGCGAAAGGCGAAGGATTTCCGCCATGTTGGGATTTCCGCCTTGTCGGCGGGCGGTGTGCTTGCTTGTCTGCGCCACCCCGATGGCAGCACCGCAAAATATCATCGCGCTGGTCTATGACTACGACCAGACGCTTAGCCCGCGCTACATGCAGGACGACGTGTTATTTCCCGAGTTTGGCATCGACCCGGTTCAATTTTGGAAAAAATGCAATACGCTCGTTACCGAGCAGAAGTGGGATGGTGAACTGGCCTACATGAAGTGCATGTTAGATTATCTCGGCATGGACCACGTGACCAACGCCCGCCTAGCGGCGCTGGGGGAGGGCCTGAGTTTTTTCCCTGGAGTGCCCGAGCTCTTTGACGCGTTGCCTGAGGCAGCGTTGAGTCGAGCGCACAATGAGGCGGGTATCAAAGTGGAGCACTACATCATTTCCTCAGGGCTCAAGGTGTTGCTAGATGGCTCACGTCTTCAGCGGCACGTGAAAGCCATCTTTGGGTGTGAATTCAGTGAAGACGCCGAGGGGAGCATCAGTTTTCCCAAGCGAGTGATTTCGCACACGACCAAGACGCAGTATTTATTTCGGATCAACAAGGGCATGCTGCGTTACGACCAAGACGTGAACGACCACATGCCACCTGCGCAGCGCCCGATTCCCTTTGAGAACATGATTTATGTTGGAGACGGGCCGACGGATGTCCCCTGTTTCACGGTGATGAGCCACAACGGTGGTCATGGCATCGCCGTTTACAACCCGGATGACCTATCGGGACGCTCGTTCCGCAAGAGCTTCCAACTCTCAACCCACGCCGGCCGCGTCAAACACATCGCCCCCGCTGACTACCGCAAAGGGTCTCACCTCTGGCTGCTCCTCACCGAAATGATTCACGAAATCGCCGATCGCATGCTGCGCCGACGCATCGAGGAGCGTGACAACGCTACCGTGCCCGCTCCCGGATTCTAACAATACACCCGATTTTTTCCGTTTTCTCGATGTCCACACCAACTCACTTTCACTTTACGGGCATCTGTGGCACGGCCATGGGGGCTGTGGCCGCCGCCATGAAACACCGTGGCTTTGGGGTCACGGGCTCCGACGCCAACGTCTATCCCCCGATGTCAGATTTCCTCCGCGCCCAAGGGATTTCCATCACCGAGGGGTATGACGAGGCAAACATAGCGCCAGAGACCGAGGTGGTGGTCATCGGCAACGCGATTTCGCGCGGCAACCCGGAGGCCGAGGCCGCCCTTGAGCGCAAGCTGCTCTATCAGTCGTTGCCGGAAGTGATGAAAGAGTTCTTTCTGCGCGGAAAGCGCAACTTTGTCGTCACGGGCACTCATGGGAAAACCACGACATCCGCGATGCTCGCGTGGTTATTGCGTCAGGCCGGGCGCGATCCGGGGTTTATGATAGGCGGATTGCCAAAAAACCTCGGTTGTGGCGCGTATTTCACGGATTCGCCCTTCACGGTGCTTGAGGGTGACGAATACGACACGGCCTTTTTTGACAAGCGCTCGAAGTTTCTCCACTACCTACCCGAGTGTGTGGTGGTGAACAACATCGAGTTCGATCACGCAGATATTTACGCCTCACTCGACGAGATCAAACTCACCTTCCGCCGCCTGCTCAATATCGTCCCGCGCACGGGTATGGCATTCATCAACGGCGACGACCCGAATTGCTTGGAAGTCGCCACCGGAGCACCCTGCCCGATCACCACGGTGGGCTTCGCAGAGTCCTGCGCCCTGCGCATCGAGCACACCGATTACACCACCCTGCGCAGTGCCTTCACTCTCGGCGGCGTGAACTACTCGCTGCGCATGACCGGCGAGTTCAATGTGCGCAACGCCGCCATGGCCGTCGCGGCCGCCACTTTTGCTGGCCTCACTCCTGAGGAAATCAGGGCGGGATTGGAGGATTTCGAGGGGGTGACTCGCCGCCAGGAACTCTATGGCATGGCACGTGGCATCATGGTGATCGACGACTTTGCCCACCACCCGACGGCCATTCGCCTAGCGGTGCAAAGCCTGCGTCAGCGGTATCCGGACGCACGGTTGTGGGTCCTTTTCGAGCCGCGCTCCAACACCACTCGCCGCGCCGTGTTCCAAGAACCGTTAGCCGTCGCGCTCGCTCAAGCGGATTTCGCCCTCGTCGCCGCCATCACTGATCTGCATAAAATCCCCGCTCACGACCGACTCGACCCCACCAGACTCGCTGCCGACATCGCCCGCCATGGCGGCATCGGTTACTATCTCCCAGATGTCGAAACCATCGTCGCCCACGTCAAGGCCCACGCTCAATGCGGCGATGTGGTGGCGGTGCTTTCTAACGGTGGATTTGGCGGCATCCACCAAAAACTGCTAGACGCCCTCACCTAAAATCCTCGGCTCCGTGGATTTGGGTGTGCTTGAGGGGCAAGCCGTTCGGGAGCATCACGAAACGATGTGGATGAGCCTTGACGGGTGAATGGTTTCTCGTCAGGTTTCGCGCCGATACACTGATTTCGGAACCCCAACTCACTAACCAATGACACTCATCCGTCGTTTCTTCAGCGTCGCTCTAGCGGCATCCCTCATCGCCGTCGCCCCCGCCGCGCAGGAGGGAAAACTCAACATCGCCACGGTGGATATGCAGGAGCTCTTCAAACAGTACTACCGCACCAACGAGGCCCAGAAACAAATCAACGTCGAGCGCGCCCGTATCCAGAAGGAAAACAACGAGCGCCTCACGCGCATCCGCGAGCTTGAGGAGAACCTCGGCAGCCTGCGCAAGCAACTTGAAGACCCCGCCATCAACGACTCGAAAAAGCAAACGCTCTTCAAGGATTGGCAAGGCCAGCAACAGGAAGGCATCGCCTTGGACCGCGAGCGCCGCGAATTCCTCCAACGCCGAAACCAGGCCCTCAACGAAAAAATGGTCCAACGCATGAAGGGCATCCTCGAAGAAATCCGCAAACTCGTCGAAGAACAGGCGAAAGTGGACAACTTCGACTACGTCTTCGACAAGTCCGGCCTGAGCACCTCACAGGTTCCCTTCCTTCTTTATACCAAAGACGCCACGGACATCACTGCGGGCCTACTCAAAAACCTCAACAAGGACGCCCCTGCCGGCTCCTTACCCACCGAGAGCGATCCCAAACCTGAGATCCCACAACCGACGCCCGCCAGCGAGGATAAATAATCTAGCAAATTTTTCAAGTTGGCATTCCATCTCACGCTTTCAGAGCTTGCCCGCTGGGTCGATGGCGACATCGTCCGGGGCAAGCTGGATATTTCGTTCACTGGCATGGCCGCGCTGGACACGGCGGGTGACCATGACGTGAGTTTTCTGGGTAACGAGAAGTATCACAGTCAATTTTTAGGAACCAAGGCGGCGGTAGTGATCGTGGCGCGTGGTGAGACGGGCGGCCCGGAAGGCACCGCGCTCATCGCGGTGGAAAACCCGACGTTAGCCTTTTCGGTGGTCGTTCGGCATTTTGCGGCAGCGGCGCGCACGTTTGTGCCGGGCATTCATCCATTAGCTGCGGTGGATCCGACGGCGGTGGTGGATGGCGAGCGGGTTCGAGTGCATGCCGGAGCGGTGATCATGGCGGGAGCACGGGTAGGCGACGGCTCAGAGATTGGCCCGAACAGCGTGATCGGCGAACTGGCTCTCATCGGCCGTGATTGCCACATCATGTCCAACGCAACCGTGCGCGATCGTTGCGTGCTCGGCGATCGCGTCGTCCTCCAACCCGGTGCCGTCATCGGTGCCGATGGCTTTGGTTATGAGTTGGTCGATGGAAAACATGTGAAAATCGAGCAAGTGGGCATTGTGGAAATCGGCAATGACGTCGAGATCGGTGCGAACGCCACCATTGACCGCGCTCGCTTCGGCAAGACCCTCATCGGCGAGGGCACCAAGATCGATAATCTCGTCCAAATCGGCCACAACTGCGTTTTGGGTAACCACTGTCTCATTGTGGCCCTCACGGGCATCTCAGGCAGCGCGCGCCTAGGAAACTATGTCACCTTTGCCGGCCAGGTCGGCACCGTCGGCCATGTGACGGTCGGGGATCACGCCACTCTCACGGGCCGCAGCGGACTGACGACCAATCTTCCGGGAGGCGCGGTGTATTCCGGTTTCCCAGCCAAGCCTTTCCGCGACGACATGAAGCTACGCGCCCACATTCAACGCCTACCCAAGCTTGTTGAGCGGGTCAAAGCGCTGGAACAGGCGCTGTTGCGTGGGCAAGCCATGGCTGAGGGCTGAGCGCAAAGCATCTGATGCGCCTCAAACTCACGCTGGCATACGACGGGCGCCCGTATCACGGCTGGCAAGCCCAGGCATGCGGTCACACCGTGCAGGATTTCATCCAACGGGCGCTGCTCGAAGTGGCCAAACAACCTATCAGGATTCACGGTTCCGGGCGCACCGACACCGGCGTGCATGCACTCCGCCAAATCGCCCATTTCGATGCTCCTCCCGGCATTTCCATGCAACCATGCCACTGGGTGCCCGCCCTCAATTGCAAACTCCCCCCCACCATCCGCATCATGGCCTGCGACGAGGTGCCCACAGATTTTCACAGCCGCTTCTGGGCAACGGGTAAAATCTACCATTACAACCTGTGTACCGAGCGC
>JBDLWH010000316.1:0-7590 GCA_039804325.1 Verrucomicrobiota bacterium | reverse complement strand
GCCAACTATCCAAAAATCCGTTTGCTGTCAATCCCACGAGTCGTCTCCAATGTGCCACAACCGCATACAAACGCCTCATGGAAAGTCTGCTCACCCGAAACCATCGCACAAGCCGGCTGGGGCGGGTTCTCTGCCACGGCCTATTATTTTGGCCGCGCCCTCCACCAATCACTCAACGTGCCCGTCGGCCTCATCAATTCATCATGGGGCGGAACTCGCATCGAACCGTGGACTCCTCCTGAAGGCTTCGCCACCGAACCCGCTCTCAAATCGATCTACGATGGCTCCCAGTTAGCTGACCCGCGCACCCCACAGCACCAACAGCGCCTCGCCGACTATCTCACATCCATCGACGCTTGGTCCGCCGCCGCTCGCTCGGCAATGACCAAACAGGAGATTGTCCCAACCATGCCTGCTTATCCTAAAGAATTGGCCAAACTCACTGAATCTAAGCCGGCTGCTCTCTATAACGGCATGATCAATCCACTAGTACCCATGACCATGCGCGGTTGCATCTGGTATCAGGGCGAAGCCAACCACACCGAGGGAATGCTCTACCTCGATAAGACTCGCGCGCTCGTCAATGGCTGGCGCAAGACCTTCCAGCAGGATGACTTGGCTTATTACTACGTCCAAATCGCTCCCTATCAGTATGGTGATGAGGACGCCACGATCCTCGCCAAGTTCTGGGAGGCGCAGGCCGCCGCCATGACCATACCTAACACAGGAATGGTCGTCACCACCGACATCGGCAACGTCACTGATATTCACCCTACTAACAAACAAGAAGTCGGGCGCCGCCTCGCCCTCTGGGCCTTGGCTAAAACCTATCACAAAACTGGCACTGTCTTTAGCGGCCCGGTTTTCAAATCGATGGAAACATCAGGCAAGCAATTGCGTCTCACGTTTGACCATGTGGGCGGGGGGCTCGTCTCGCGCGATGACAAGCCTCTCAACTCGTTTGAGATCATCGACGGCGATACCGGCACGGCAGTGCCAGCCACGGCGACTATCGATGGCAACACCGTTGTGCTCACTGCCGCCACAGTGAACAAACCGGTCGGTATGCGCTTTGCTTGGAGCAAACTCGCAGAGCCTAATCTTTCCAATAAAGACGGCCTTCCCGCGCTGCCATTCCGCGCCGGAAAAAATCCCAACTAACGGCATTTCGGGCGTTAGGTGCGAGCCTAACGCTCGCGCCTAACGGTTGCACCTAACGCTCGGATTGTCCCGACCCGCCGCTCGCTCTGACAGATTCAGAGCCGCCCCCCCGGGCGGCGATCCCCCGCCTCCAGCCTTGACCCCCCCGCCATCCATGGCCAAATTCCCGCCTGTCACCATGGACGTTCCCACCATCCTCCAAAACCCGTTTACTTGGGGACTGCTGCTCGGTTTGCTCATCGTGGCATTCGTTTGGAAATCAGGCTTCACCGCTCGTCGCCATGCCGCCCGCGAAATCATGCGCGTCACGGCAGAAATGAAAGACCTCCAAAGCCACCTCAGCACCCAACTCAAGATCAATGCCACCGGCAACGAGGCCCTACAATGCGAGCTAGAATCCCTCAGGCGCCAAAACGAGGCGCTACGCGTCCATAACGCCACCCTCCAACAAAAACCCGGTCGCGCCGAACAACGACTCCTCCAAGTTTACGAATTATCCATCCGCTCCATGCGCGAACAGGCACCCGGATTCGCTCCCGCATGGGAAAAAGCACTCCGCCACGCCGAAATCGATATGGAAGCCTCCGAATCCGGCCTCAAAAAATTGGTCCGCCGCGTCCTGCCCGGCCTGCGCAATAGCCCGTCGCCTCAAACAACCGTGATCCTTAACGAGGACCAAACTCACCATTCCTAACTTTTAGGGATACAAACGAAATTCTCCCCCCTGTGACGTTATCGCCGCCAGAAGCATGGGCGGGTGCTTCGCAAAGTTTGGGCCTCGATGATCAAAATGATCGCCGAAAAGATCATCCTGTCCCCCCATTCCCTCTATTGCGGGATGGGGGGGAGCCGCCATCCTGGCGGAGATTCTTCGGGAGCATGGTTAGCTCTGTAAAATCGGAGTCTTACCCCTAAGAGTATTCGGCAGGATGCCGAATACTGCCGCCAAGATGGCGGCGCTCCCCGAAAACGACAGCGGGACCTGGATGGCGCTGGACCTGGATGGCGCTGGGCCTCAATCGTCTTGGTGACGGCTTTCAATGCCCAGCCCACGATAATGGGACCTTTGATCACGGTCGCCGAAAAGATCATCCTGTCCTCCCTTCCCTCTATTGCGGGATGGGGGGGAGCCGCCATCCTGGCGGAGATTCTTCGGGAGCATGGTTAGCTCTGTGAAATCGGAGTCTTACCCCTAAGAGGATTCGGCAGGATGCCGAATACTGCCGCCAAGATGGCGGCGCTCCCCGAAAACGACAGCGGGACAGACCTGGATGGCGCTGATTGACGGCATCGCCAATCACTGATCCTGTTTCTGGCATCACGCTTCCTCAATCGGATCCCGTGATAACCAGCGACCGGTCGCGGGGTCGTAGTAGCGGCAATTGTAGGTGTTTTCCGGGTGGATTGGACGAGCCCGAAACTACTGACCACTGGCTGCCTTGCCGGTGTCCTCAACGGTCTTGCCGGTGTCCTTGATCACGCCCTTGGTTGTTTTCACATGGCTCTTGCCGGTACCAACCACAGTGGTGGCGGTGCCTTTGCCGGCGGTCTTCACCGTGCCAACGGTGGACTTATGGAGATCCCCTTCAGCGATGCCGGTGCCGGCGTTAGTCACGGTGCCGCCGACGGTATGGGCGACTCCGGTGCCGGCTGTCACTGCGGTTCTGCCCACACCTTGCGCGGCATGGCCGACGGTGGTGGCGGTGCCGGTGGCGGCGGTCTGCGTCGTATGGCAGGACACGAGTGCGAGGAGAGCTAGGGTGGATAGTATTGTCGTTTTCATGGTGTTATTGTTGCTATGTTTTCGGAGAGTGGGAGAGCTTGGCGCAAAGGGGCGAGCCGGAATCGCGATGATGGTATCATATTGATAGGCACGGTCGGAGGTGTTTTCGAAATCACCGGCTTGAACCACCTGGCCAAGGTTGTCATCGCCACAGTCGGTGCTGTTCGTGGCAGCGCCGGTGCGGGTGGCATGAGTTCTTTGGCCGATGGCATTCACGGTGTATCCGATGGAGGAAATATCTGAAGCATCGCTAGTGCGTCGGTTGGCCTTTGTCAAGAGCGCGTCCCGGTTGGCCTCAATCGTCTTGGTGACGGCTTTCAATGCCCAGCCCATGATAACGGAGACCTTTGATCACGGTCGCCGAAAAGATCATCCTGTCCCCCCTTCCCTCTATTGCGGGATGGGGGGAGCCGCCATCCTGGCGGCTGTCTCCGGCATCCTGCCGGAGATTCTTCGGGAGCATGGTTAGCTCTGTGAAATCGGAGTCTTACCCCTAAGAGGATTCGGCAGGATGCCGAATACTGCCGCCAGGATGGCGGCGTTCACCACTGCAACGAACAACCGATGGCAAGGGTGTTTGTGTCGGCACCGGTTTTCTGATCAGTGCGGGTGCAGACGTAGGCGATCTTAAAGCCGAAAGCCCGGTTGACCGGGATGCCGACGCTGAGCCCCAAGCCGAGATTGCCTTGCCGGTCATGAGCGGAGATGCCATTGATAGTGGATTGCCCTCCATAGCCGTATCCCAAGCTGGTACCCAGCCAGAGACCCGGCATGAAGGTGTAGATCAGATGCCCCTGACCGACCAGATAACAGTCATCCTCAAGCTGTTTGCCATTGAAGAAATCGTCGTTGGTGGTGTAGAAACTTGCCGAGGTGGAGAATTCTATCGACCATTTGCCGCAGGTGTGAACCAAGCCGAACTGGGGTGTGAACGTGCATCGGTTCGAGCCGAGGTTGATCAGCTTGTCCTCGTAGTATTGACCGGTGGGAAGCTGCATCACCAACCCAATACCGACAATAGTCTCACAATCCTTGTTGGCCCGGTAGTCGCGGAACTCCTGTCCTGCTAGCGGCGGAGCACCGTATAGGTTCACGGCGCAACGAAGACTGGTATCCGCCCAACCATCCCGGTCCACGCGGGTGGGAACGCCGTCAAGCAAGCCGCGCCAGGTGCCATTCTGATAGGTCTGAGCCAGATCCACGCGCGCTGATTTGCCAAGCATCTCAAATGCGTAGATGTATTTGAGGGCGGACGAACTCATATTAAATTCACCGTCCTCAATCCGCAGCACCGGATTGAAAGAAATATCGCCATCGGTGTAGGCATACGCCACACCGCCGAAACTGCTGCCGATAGGCAGATGACTCCAGCGCCGCGGTTCAATGTCCTGGCAAAAACCTGGCAGCGTCGCCAGCAGCAACACCAACGCGAATGCCAGTTGCCCGGGCAAGGCGACCCGCCCAGCATGGGCCAATCTGCCGCGCCGTTCGACGACGAGGATTGGATTGCTCCGTGCGGGTCTGTTGTTTGCTTTGTGCAACCTACTGGTTTCGTTAGTTCGAGGGATGCAGACTCAAAACCCGTTAGTTAGACAAGGCCTTCTTCATCTCGGTCTCGTGCGTGGCGGCAGTGGCCTGCGCCTTGACGGCGGCACCGATGGGCTTCACATCGACGGTGACCTTGAGGATTTTGCCTGTGAAGGCGTTGTCGCGTTCCTTGTAGTCCACCGTGACCGGCGTGGCGTCATCCACTCCAACGGCGGCCGTTTCGTCCGCCGAGAAGATTCCGAATTGCGTTTGTTCGATCCGACCACTGGCGACCTTCTCGCCGTTGACGAGGATGGTGGCGGTTCCGCCCTTGCCGATGCCGCCGCCGTCGTAGTCGAAGTTCATGCGGATGGTGGCCTTGCCCGCCGCCACTGCGTTCGGGGCTGCGACTTTGTAGTGATGCAGCCCGACAAAGTTATAGCAATAGGTCGGCTTGCCGTCCTTAAAATACAGGCTCCAGCCGCCGAACCGTCCGCCTTGAGCGAGGATCACGCCATTCGCGCCACCCTCGGGAATCTCCACATCCGCAGTGATCGAGAGCGACCGGTTCTTGATGTTGATGAAGACGTTCTCGCTCATTGAGTCCATGCCCGGTGCGAGCGTGAGCGAAGTGCGCTCACCCATCAGGTCGGGTCGTCCAGCCGATGACGCAACCATGCGTTCCATCAGGCGGTCATCAATGGGAAGCACGCGATACTTGCTCGCGTCCCTCATGAAGATGCCTTGCAGCTCTTTGAGCTTCGCGGGATTGGTCTTGGCCAGGTCGTTCACGAGGCTGAAGTCTTGGGTCGTGTCGTAGAGTTCCCACGGGTCATCCTGCAGCTTTTGCCGGGGCGTTTTCTCCCATGCCGCACGGTGAACGGTGCCAGCAAACCAGCCTTCGTGATAGATGGCTCGGTTGCCGAAGATCTCGAAATACTGTGTCGTGTGCGTGCTCTTCGCGGCGGGCTTGTCGAAGCTGTAAACCATGCTCACGCCTTCTATGGGGGACTGAACGGTGCCGTTGACGCTCTTGGGCTCGGGGAGACTGGCGGCTTCGAGCACGGTGGGGGAGACGTCGATGACGTGATGCCACTGCGAGCGCACTTGGTTGGTTGCTTTGATGCCCTTGGGCCACGAGACGATCATGCCATTGCGCGAGCCGCCGTAGTTGTTGGCCATCTGCTTGGTCCACATGAACGGGGTATCGCCCGCGACGGCCCAGCCTGCGGCCATATGCGGATAGGTGGAAGGCCCGCCCCACTCGTCGTAGTGCTTGAGCATGTCCTGTACGGTTTCGGTTACGCCGTTGAAATAGGTCATCTCGCTGAACATCCCGCTCGTGCCGCCCTCGGCACTACTTCCGTTGTCGCCTAAGATATAGAAGATAAGGGTGTTGTCGAGCTGGCCGGCCGCTCCGACGGCATCGAACAGGCGTCCGATCTCGTTGTCTGCGTATTCCCCGAAGGCGGAATAGACTTCCATCTGCCGGGCGAAAAGCTTCTTCTCGTCGGCACTCAGCGTGTCCCAGTCCTTGATAGCCTCGGGTTTGTTAGCCAGCTTCGTGCCCTTTGGCACGACACCTAGGGCGATCTGCCGCGCCAGTGTTTCCTCGCGCAATTTGTCCCATCCCTTGTCAAAACGACCCTTGTTCTTGTCGATCCATTCTGCGGGCACATGATGCGGCGCGTGGGTGGCACCCGGTGCGAAGTACATAAAGAAGGGTTTGTCCGGTGTGAGCGACTTTTGGAACTTCATCCAGGAAATCGCCTGATCGGTCATGTCGGTCATGAAATTGTAACCCGGGGTGTGCGGTGTCGGGATGCGAGTCATCCCATCATAGAGCGTGGGATTCCACTGGTCGGTTTCGCCGCCGAAGAAACCATAGAACTTGTCGAAGCCCGAACGCGTCGGCCAGCGGTCGGTCGGCCCGGAGGGGCTGACTTCCCAGGGTGCGGTCTCGTGGTTCTTGCCGAAGAAGGAGGTGCTGTAGCCGTTCAGGCGCAGCATCTCGGCGAGCGGCGCAACGCTGTTAGGTCGCTGCCCGGTGTTGCCCGGAAACCCCGTGGAAGTTTCGGTGATGCTGCCCATGTTGTTCATGTGGTGGTTGCGGCCCGAGAGCAGAGCGGTTCGCGTGGGTGAACAGACTGCCGTGGTGTGGAATTGGTTGTAGCGCAGTCCCTGGCTGGCAAGGCGGTCGGCCGACGGCATGCGCACGGGTCCGCCGAAGGTGCTCGGCATGCCGAAGCCCATATCGTCCACCAGCACGATGAGTACGTTGGGAGCTCCCGCAGGAGCCTTGATCTCAAAGCGCGGCGGGGCCTTGGCATCGCGGGCGTCGAGCACCGTGCTGCGCGGGTAGTCCGGTTCGGGGATCGGCAGCACCGATCTGTCGAGTTTAATGCCATCTGTCTGCGCCAGCGTCTGCGAAATGTATCCCGTGCCAAGAGCGAGGCTGATGGCGGCTAATAGGGTGGTTGGTTTCATCGTGATGGTTCTTTCTGTCGTGACCCGAAGAATAATGATCGGCGCGATTCCTCGGCAATATTCGCACCGGATAGGCACTGCTGCTAGCAGAGGAATTTTTTCTAAGTCACTAATATCGTCAAGTACAATCACAAACATAGCGTATGCTCACGATAAAGGGACCTCTGATCACGGGACCTCTGATCACGAGCCGCTCTCCGGTTTGGAAAGAGGAACCACGGATGAACGCTGATGAACGCGGATGTTTTTAGAGGAGGATTCCCCGTCTTGTCTGCATCCGCGTTTATCCGTGTCCAACACGATAACGGGACCTTTGATCACGATCGCCGAAAAGATCATCCTGTCCCCCCTTCCCTCTATTGCGGGATGGGGGGCGTCGCCATCCTGGCGGCTGTCTCCGGCATCCTGCCGGAGATTCTTCCGGAGCATGGCTAGCTCTGTGAAATCGGCGTCTTCCTCCTAAGAGGATTCGGCAGGATGCCGAATCCTGCCGCCAAGATGGCGGCGCTCCCCGAAGAAAAAGCGGCAGCGGCGGCGGTGATGAGACGATAACGGGACAGTAGTATCAGATTGAATCAAGAATTATTTTGATGTTTTTTTGAGTTGGAATTTGGGCATGGTGAGCCGGGCCA
>JBDLWH010000315.1:0-3895 GCA_039804325.1 Verrucomicrobiota bacterium | reverse complement strand
ACTATTACCGCAGCAAGTCCTGACACGGCGATTCCGTTCCGTAGCCGCCGTCACCTGCTGGACAGTGGGATTCCCGTTGGGAACTGAACGTGAAGTTTTTGAACGCTGTCCCCCTATTGGTGGAGGGAGAAGTCTCTCCCTCGCGGGCACGATTGTTGCCCGGAACACCTTCTCACTTCTCAGCCCCCCATTGACATGACAGTTCGGATGACGAGCAAGCCGCCGCACTCGCACGGCCTAACTCACCAACCTGCCGCCGCATCACAATCAAGTGAGGCGGGAGGGCAATCGGTCGTTTTCCACCGCGTTTAACAAGATGCGCAGTGCCCCGCCAGATATCCACACTTCGTAGATCAGGCATGCCAGCGACATGGCCATCAAGGTGAGGGCGATCAAAAAGGCTGCTACTGCCACCGCGTTGCTCAGCGCCAAGACGCCTAACATCGAAATCACACAACAGAACAAACTGATCGCCCCAAAAATCTGCATCGCCCGAATCAACTCGAGCCGCCGTCTCAGATTCTCAATTTGCGCTCGTAAAAGCGCATCGCCCTGGGCCAGCCAGGCACCGTGAAGACTCCGAATCAACGCCGCCAAATGCAAAAATCGGTTAGTAAACGATAAAAACAACAGACTGATCGCCGGAAATAACAAAGCTGGCGTGGAAACGTCAAGGGTCATGCCCGACCCTATACCGCCATCAACCGATTTAAGAAGCTCCAATTATTCGTAGCGCAAGACGCACGACAGGGTTGGCAATTCTCTCAGATCCGCTAATTTCCCCCCATGCGTATCGACATCGTGACATTGTTCCCTGAGGTGGCCATGGCTCCCCTGAGTGACTCGATCATCCAACGGGCACGATCCGCCGGCATCGTCCAGGTCATCGGCCACCAATTACGCGATTGGTCGCAAGACAAGCACCGGCGCGTTGACGACTCGCCCTGCGGTGGGGGTCAGGGCATGGTGCTTAAACCCGAACCTCTCTTCGCCGCCGTCGAATCCCTGCGCGGCCCGCTCACTCGCGTCATCCTCATGACCCCGCAAGGCAAACCGTTCAAACAATCCACCGCCCGCGAATTGGCCACTGCCTCTCACCTCTTGATCCTTTGCGGCCACTACGAAGGCGTCGATCATCGCGTCATCCAATCCCTCGTCGATGAGGAAATTTCCATCGGCGATTACATCCTCACCAATGGAGCGCTGGCCGCTGCCGTCCTCTGCGACGCCGTGATCCGCCTGCTGCCCGGTGCCCTTGGCGACGCCCGTTCACCGGTGGACGAATCGTTTTCCGAGCCTAACCGCTTAGAAGCCCCCGCCTACACCCGACCCATCGAGTTTCGGGGCCTCTCGGTTCCCGACGTCCTCATCTCCGGCCACCACCAACAAATCCATGCCTGGAAACTCGAGAACTCGCTCGCCAGAACTCGCCAAAACCGCCCGGATCTCTTAACCTGATTCCTGACTGACCCACCCCCGACCACTCACTGCCATGGGACTCGAAAAATCCACCCAAAAACTCCAAGAAGGACTCCAAAGCGCACAAACCCTCGCGTCGAAATCCGCTCATGCGGAACTCAAAAGTGCCCACGTCCTGCTCGCCCTGCTCCAGCAAGAGGGCGGCATCATCACTCCCATCCTCCAAAAAGCCGGGGCCGACGTCGGCCGTCTCAAAGCGGCCGTGGCCACCGCGCTTGCTCGCGAACCCAGCGTCCAAGGGGCGTCCACCCAACCGCAACTCAGCATCGGCCTGCGCGCCACTCTCGACGCCGCAGATCAAGCGCGCCAATCGTTAGGCGACGACTACCTGAGCGTCGAACACTTCCTCCTCGGCTCGCTCACCAGCGACTCGCCCGCAGGTAAACTCCTCAAGGAGGCTGGCCTAGACGCCCAAAAAGCTCGCGAGGCTATCCTCAGCGTCCGGGGGTCACAAAAAGTCACCGACGAGAATCCCGAGGGAAAATATCAAACCCTCGAAAAATACGGCACCGATCTGACCGCCCGCGCCCGCGCCGGGAAAATCGACCCTGTCATCGGCCGCGACCACGAGATCCGCCGCGTCCTGCAAGTGCTCTCGCGTCGCACCAAAAATAACCCTGTCCTCATCGGCGAACCCGGCGTGGGCAAAACCGCCATCGTCGAAGGCCTCGCGCGCCGCATCATTTCCGGTGACGTGCCCGAGGCCATGAAAACCAAACGCATCATCTCCATGGACCTCGGTGCCATGATCGCCGGCGCCAAATACCGCGGTGAGTTCGAGGACCGCCTCAAAGCGTTTCTCAAGGAAGTCACTGAGGCTGAAGGCCAAATCATCCTCTTCATCGACGAACTCCACACCATCGTGGGTGCCGGGGCCAGCGAGGGTGCCGTGGATGCCTCGAATCTGCTCAAGCCCCAACTCGCCCGCGGCGATCTCCACGCCATCGGCGCCACTACCCTCAACGAATACCGCAAATACATCGAAAAGGACGCCTCCCTCGAACGCCGGTTCCAACCCGTCATGGTCGGCGAACCGACTACCGAGGACACCATCGCCATCCTCCGCGGCTTGAAAGAACGCTACGAAGTTCACCACGGCGTGCGCATCCAAGATGGCGCACTGGTCGCCGCCGCCACCCTATCTGACCGTTATATCGCCGACCGCTTCCTGCCCGACAAAGCCGTCGATCTGATGGATGAAGCCGCCTCCCGCCTGAAAATCGAACTCGATTCGATGCCCACCGAGATCGATGTGCTCGAACGCCAGATCCTCCAGTTGGAAATGGAAAAAAAGGCGCTCCAAAAGGAATCCGACAAATCCTCCGCCTCACGTTTGGAGAAAGTGAGCGAAGAGCAGGCGAACTTGCGCGAACAATCCTCCGGGCTCATGGCCCGCTGGCGAAACGAAAAAGCCATCATCGACCAGGTCCGCTCCGCCCAAGAACGCATCGAATCCCTCAAGGGAGAATCCGAACGCGCCCAACGTATCGGCGATCTCACCAGAGCCTCACAGATCACCTACGGCGATATCCCGCTGGCTCAAAAATCCCTCGAAATCGCCAAAGACCAGCTCTCCGTCCTTCAGAAAAATGGTGCCATCCTCAAGGAGGAAGTCACCGACGAGGATATCGCCCGCGTGGTTTCCTCATGGACTGGCATCCCCGTAAACCGCCTCCAGGAAGGCGAAAAACAAAAACTCGTCCACATGGAGCAACGCCTCGGTGCTCGCGTCGTCGGTCAGAAAAAAGCTCTCGCCGCTGTCTCCAACGCCGTGCGCCGTGCCCGCGCCGGATTGCAGGACGAGAACCGCCCGCTCGGCTCGTTCCTGTTTCTCGGACCCACGGGCGTCGGTAAAACCGAACTCTCTAAAGCCCTCGCCGAATTCCTCTTCGATGATGAAGGCTCCATGATCCGCATCGACATGTCCGAATACATGGAAAAACACAGCGTCGCTCGCCTCATCGGGGCTCCGCCTGGATACGTCGGCTACGAGGAAGGCGGACAACTCTCCGAACGCGTCCGACGCAAGCCGTATTGCGTCGTGCTCTTCGACGAAATCGAAAAAGCACATCACGACGTCTTCAACGTGCTGCTGCAAGTTCTCGACGACGGCCGCATCACTGATGGCCAAGGCCGCACGGTGGATTTCCGCAACACGGTGATTATTCTCACATCTAACATCGGGTCGCAGTTCATCCTCCACGAGGATAACGCCGAACAGCGCGAGGCTAAAGTCACCGCATCCCTCCACTCCCACTTCCGCCCGG
Organism: Verrucomicrobiota bacterium; assembly: GCA_039804325.1. Classification (GTDB taxonomy): domain Bacteria; phylum Verrucomicrobiota; class Verrucomicrobiia; order Verrucomicrobiales; family Akkermansiaceae; genus Luteolibacter. The sequence goes on along the minus strand of JBDLWH010000315.1, from coordinate 149 downwards.
AGTTCCTCAACCGCATCGACGACACCATCATCTTCGACCGCCTCAAACACGACGAAATCACCCTCATCGTCGATCTTCAACTCGCGCGCGTCCGCAAGCGCCTCGCCCAACAAGGGCTCGCCCTTGCCCTTTCCCCAAAAACCAAAGAA
>JBDLWH010000314.1:0-3522 GCA_039804325.1 Verrucomicrobiota bacterium | reverse complement strand
CGCTTGGTCGATGGGATAATCGGCGCATGCCATCCCGTTAGTTCCGACAAACACGCTGCGGCCGGCACCGCCGATGGACTCGGCGCTTTGATACTGGAGCACGCCGGCACAGACAAATGTGCCGCCGGTGTGGGTGTTGGTACCCGAGAGAATCAGATTGGAACCCGAACTGTTTTGCGTCACGCACGTCACGCGGCTGCCAAGATTCCCAGCTATCATCACATCTCCACCACCGCTGCCGCGCTGATTGCACAGTGCGATGCGACTGCCGTGCGCCCCGATGTTCCCATTGAGGGCGATCACACCGCTGCCACCGCCACGAAATGTGATCACCTGGCCGCTCGAAGCGCTGAGATCTCCCGTCAGCGTGAGACTGCCCGATTTTGTGTTTCCCATGTCCAAATCCGTGCGGGAAAGCACCACTTCGGGCATGATGCTCAGATTAGCCAACGTCCCGCGTGACCCAATGGCGGCCACCCCAGCATGATCAAACCAATTGTTGGAGCCGTTGATTCCCGTGCCATCGAGGGTCATGGCGATGCCGCTAGTGGCATCGATGGTCCAGCCCTTCGTGCTCGTCGCGCCTGTGAACAAGGCTCCCAAGGTCACCGGAATGTCCAAGGTGATCGCACAGGCATCGACCGTTTCACTATACATAGCCGCATCACCCGCGCCTATGGCACCCATCGTCGGATCCCAGGAGTTAGACGACCAGTTTCCGGATGTCCCGGTGAGTTGATACACAACGTTAGACGCTTGTGCGCCATGCGTGACGATCACGGCGGCCAGCGCACATGAATAAAGACGAGCCGAACGGAACACGGGGGGATGTTTCATGACGGTTAGGGGGGATGTGGGATTTTACCTGATCTGATTTTTTTATGCAGGCGATGGCTCGCAACTACCAAACGCGAGGCCATGCGCGTCGATTAACCTAATGATGCGCGGCGAAGAGAAAAGATTATTCTCAAAAACCACGAGCCGAGATCGTCGTGAAAAAGATCGACAAAGAAAACTTGCCTGATGGCCGAGAGTGTCCTAAACGTTGCGCCAGTCGCACGCACGAGTATTGGATGAATAAGTTCAATATGATGCATGCACGCAATTCCCGGCCACCCAGCCGCCAATGATTTTACTGGAACGACCTCATATCCATCACCCAACCGATCGTTTTGACCGGCAGGGGCACGCTGTCTCCGATCTATGATCCGGCGTTTCTTTTATCGTTCCGCATCCCTCTTCGCACCGGTTTTGTGCGGCGGCATCTGCCGTCCGTGCCCCGGCGCGTCTCATCTACCCACTGGAGGACAAAGCCATCGCTAAGCCACAAAGAGACCAAAACAGGGGTCGTTACCGCGATATGACGCGCATCAACGACCGAATCCGCGCCCCGAAAGTTCGTGTCGTGCTCGCCACCGGCGAGCAACTTGGCGTCATGAGCGCCCGCGAGGCCATCGCCAAAGCCCAATCACTCGGACTCGACCTCGTCGAGATCGCCGGTCAAGTGGACCCACCGGTCTGCAAAATCGTCGATTACGGGAAATACAAATACGAACAGGCAAAGCTTAAAAAACAGAAGTCCAAAAGCGCCACGCGCATGAAGGAAGTGAAATTCCGAGTTGGCACAGGCCAGCACGACTACAATATCAAGTTGGGTCGGGCGGAAGGGTTTCTCGAGGGCAATCACAAGTGCCGGTTTGTGCTGCAATTTCGCGGTCGGGAAAATGCGCACAAAGACCTAGGGTTTGTGGTGCTCAACCGTATCATCGAAGACCTCAAGTCCATGGCTCAAGTGGACCAGCCACCCCGGCTCAACGGGCGTGCCGTGGCCATGATTCTTTCGCCGCTGCCTTCCCACCAGCGCAAGCGCAAGTTCCATCTGTTTCATGGGGAACTCATGGACGAGGACGACTTTGATGAGGACGAAGCCCACGAACCAGAGATGGATGACGAGGTGCCAGACGAAGTTCCTGACGAAGTTCCAGACGAAGTGCCTGGAGAGTCGCCAGTGGTGTCAGCAGGAGTGGTTGAAAAGGGCTAATCCCATTTTTACCCCTTGGCCCAGGCCGCGCCTTCCCCACCCGTGGGCGCGCCAATTCCTCCGACTCATTGTTTGGAACCAACCGTCACAACTCCACCGCCTACCAGGTGGTTGATCCGCATTCCCGAAATTTTCGCGGATTTAGAGGTCGATATTCTGCAGGCGCTTGACGCCGTGTGTTTCAAGATGCTGAGCAAAGAATATCGGTTGATTGGGATTAGCGAGGCCTCAGCCCTCCAGACGTCTGCGGCAGCCAAATTTGTGTCGTGGAATCTGCCCATGCACCACAGTTGGCCGTGTTGTCCGCCGGAAACCCCTGGATTTATCGAAAAAGCGGCACAGGCGTTGTGGCAAAAATTTCGGGTGAGTCCCCCGCAGACGATTCTCGTCGGTGCCCTCGATTCGAGTGATGGTCAGCGTTACTATCGCTCTCTCGCGTCAAACTTGCGCGGCAGAACGCTGCAACTTTTTCCGCCACAAACCGCATCGATCCGTGATGCCGAGACTCAGGATAGCCACGCCTCAACGCTTTTTTGCCTCGTGGGCAAGCATGGCCTGTTCTGCGGCATGCAAACCCCTATCGCCTCCCATGGATTCCACCCCGGCGGCACCAAATACATCCGCCAAAATGCCCCTGCGGCCATCAGCCGCGCCGGTGCCAAAATCGCCGAGGCTCTCCACCACCTCAAACTTTATCGTCCTCTCCCACCCGCAACCAGCCACTGGCTAGAACTCGGAGCCAGCCCGGGCGGCATGACCGCGGAGTTGCTAGCCCGAGGGTATCGCGTGACCGCTGTGGACCGCGCCCCGCTCGCCCAGCAGTTAACCCATGCGCCTGGCCTGCAAGCCGTGCTGGCCGATGCTGCCACGTTTCAACCCGGTCGAGGCACGGAGTATGACGCGATGCTGTCGGACATGAACGGCGATGTCGACCTGGCCATGTCACGCGTCATCCGTCTGGCCACCCATCTGCGCGTCGGTGGCGTGCTCATTTTTACCTTGAAAATGCCTGGCGTGAGCACTTTCACCGCTGCAAATGACCTTGAGGCATCCGTCGTCAATCAGGCCGCGTGCGCTGGGTTGCGCCTGATTGCCAGAACTCACCTCACCTACAATCGTCATGAATTCACGCTTTTTTTCGACCGCCAACCCAGCATCGGGCGCGCCGGGAAATACCTGTAAGATGAGATGCCGGGTTCCGTATCGATGACCATGAAAATGTTTAGGCCCGTTCCTTTTTTAGGTGTGCTATTCTCCGTGGCGACGGTCTTTTGCTTAATGTCCCGTGCGCGCGCAAACGACCCCTACGCCAACGAACCCACGGCCCAGCGCGATGATCGCATGGCGTGGTGGCGTGATGCCAAGTTCGGCATGTTTATCCATTGGGGAATTTATGCCGTGCCTGCCGGAGTCTATGACGACAAACCGATCCCGGGTATCGGTGAGTGGATCATGCTCAACGGCAAAATCCCCGTGGCCAG
>JBDLWH010000313.1:0-2593 GCA_039804325.1 Verrucomicrobiota bacterium | reverse complement strand
CTTGGCCAACACCTCACCGCATTGCACATCAGCTTGATCTGGATGGACCGCCACCTCCTATCCGCCGCATCACCCGATCTCGCTGCGTTGAGTGACCGCATCGCGGCCATGGTGCCCATCGTCGAGCGCCTCACCGATGACACCCAGACCATCTGCTCGTCGTTGCGCTCCCCGATTTTGGACGGTCTCGGGCTTGTCGCAGCCATCCAATGGCAGGTGAAGGAAACCACCCAAATGAGCGGCCTAGATTTTGCGCTTTGTTTGCCCAATGACGAGGATCTCGAGTTAGATAGAGATACCGCGCTCGCCATATTTCGCATTGTTCAGGAGGCCATCACCAATGTGGTCCGCCACGCCAAGGCCACTCAAGTCGAAATTCTTCTCACCACCCGAGACGACTCACTGGAACTCACCATCAAGGATAACGGCTGCGGCACTGACCGCGAAACCCGCCCCCAATCCATCGACCTCGGATTGCTCGGAATGCGCGAACGCGCCGCAGCCCTCGGCGGCACCGTGGATTTCATCAGCCAACCTGACCACGGGGCAACCGTGCGGGTGGCCATCCCCCATTCCAACCATTCTAAAGAAACCCGCGCCGCCCCATGAGGATACTCCTGGCAGACGATCACGCCATGATCCGCAGCGGATTCCAACTCCTGCTCGCCAGCGTCTTCAAAAACGCCGATTTTGGTCACGCCGAAGATAGCCAACAAGCGCTCGACATGGCCGTCTCCCAGCCATGGGACCTCATTCTTCTCGACATCTCGATGCCCGGGCGCGGCGGCCTAGACGTGCTCAAAGAAATCCACGACCAACGCCCGCACATCCCCGTGCTCATGGTCAGCATGTATGCCGAACGCCAATTCGCCCTGCGTGCATTCCGCGCCGGGGCCATGGGCTACCTCACCAAAGCCAGCGCCGGCGCCGAATTGATCCGCGCCGTCCAACATATCCTCAACGGCGGACGATACGTCAGCACTCAAATGGCCGAACAACTCGCCACCGTCGTGAGCAATGCCGGCGGGGCCATGCTCCATGATCGCCTCTCCGCTCGCGAATTCGAAATCCTGCGCCTCATCGCCACTGGCAAAACGGTCAAGGAAATCGCAGATGGTCTCTCGCTGAGCAGCAATACCATCAGCACCTACCGCATGCGCATCCTCGAAAAAATGTGTATGCGCACCAGCGCCGAGCTCACCCATTACGCGCTGAGCAACCATCTCGTCAATTAACACGAGCCGTCACCGTCTATCTTCTCAAAACCCTCCATTCCTTGTAAAAAGTAGCGACGATTCGGCAGGCGCACGCGCCTTCGGCTTGTCAGAACCCGTTCGGGTGCCCCATGGTCGCGCCCGTGTCACGCGTCATCATTCATACCGACGGGGCCTGCAAGGGTAACCCCGGACCCGGCGGCTTCGGCGCGGTCCTCGTCTGCGGCAAGCACCGCAAAGAACTCTCTGCGGGATTCCGCCTCACCACTAACAACCGCATGGAACTGCGCGCCGCCATCGCCGCGCTCGAAGTCCTCTCTCAACCCTGCGAGGTGGATTTGCATTCAGATTCCAAATACCTAGTCCAAGCCATCAGCGCCAAGTGGCTAGAAAGTTGGCAACGCCGCAACTGGCTCACCGCTGATAAAAAACCCGTTAAAAACCAGGACCTCTGGCAATCATTGATCATCGCCATGAAACCCCACTCAATCCGCTGGCTCTGGGTCAAAGGCCACGCCGGTAACGCCGAAAATGAACGCTGCGACCAACTCGCCAATCTCGCTATCATCAATCAAGAACTGTTGGATGACCACGGGTTCACCCAGCGCAATTAGAAAATCATGACCTTTCATCTCGCCAGCCTGATATGCCTGTGTGGTGCCCTAACCACCATCACGGGAATGGCCCAAATACCTGTGCCCACGCCCAGCGCACCACGCCTGCCAATGCACACCGTCTTCCAAGGGGAGCCCAAATGGCGTGCCATCGTCGCCAAGGCCGAACGCCTCAATTGGCGCTCGCTGCCGCTAGGCGAACGCACCGTGCTCGTGGCCCGCGAATGCATCGCCACCCCCTACCTCAATTATTCCCTCGAGGTGGACGACCGCATCGAGTCGCCCGTGGCTAACCTCAATGCCATGGACTGCTGGACGTATTACGAAAACGCCTTGGCCATCGCCCGCATGCTACGCTACCGCCCCGGCCCCTATCAACCCACCGACATGCTCCAGATGGTAGAAATCGAGCGTTACCGCAACGGGGTTTGCACCGGCTCCTATCTGAGCCGCATGCACCACCTCGAAGAAGTCTTCGCCGATAACCAGCGCCGCGGATACGCCACCAACATCACCTCTCGCATCCCCGGCGCCGTGAAAATCCACCGCAATATCCAAGAAATGACCGTGCAGTGGAAAAATTACCGCTACCTGCGCTCTAACCCCGCGCTCGTCGAGCCCATGGGCCGCATCGAAGCGCGTATCTCAAATCTACCCGTCTATCATGTCCCTAAAACCAGCGTGCGCGCCGCAGAACGCTACCTGCGCAATGGCGACATCTGCGCCATCACCACTCACGATCCTAGCGGTTACACATCCCATGTC
>JBDLWH010000312.1:0-19979 GCA_039804325.1 Verrucomicrobiota bacterium | reverse complement strand
AATGAGTTTCCTCGGAAAAATAAACGATGCCATCGGGCAATAATTCGCGAGCCAGATAGAGTCCATACATATTGCCCTCGGTGCCGCCGCCCGTGACGTAGCCCCAGGTATCCTCGGGGTCAGCGCCGGTGAGCCACTCGAAGCACTCGATGACTTCGCGTTCAAACTCGAGACTATTGAGTTGGATGGGCGAATGTTGAAACGGGTCGCCCATGTTATTGAGGGAAAACTCGAGGAATCGGGCGATGTCCGAGCAATCATGTTGCAGGTTGACCGGATACCCGAGGAAGTTGGCCCCGGCCGATTGGAGTGCCGCATACTTGGCGTCGAGCATCGCGTGGTCCACGCCATCGCGCAACATGGGCGGGATCGATACGGGCGCACCACCGCAGAGACCTCGGGTAAGGGTGCTACCGCTGCCATCATATCCGTGGGGACGCAAATTCATGACGGATTGTTATCCCCCTGATTTGTCGCGCTGCCAATCTCAATTCTTAGGAGAAAAGGATAGCGAATCAGTGGGTCTTCCCGTTGCGTTGGACTTCCATGGCGGTGGGTTCATAGCAGCCATCTCGCTAGGAAGAGGATGGCGGAAAACCAGAATTGCAAGAGGGATGAGGTGGATTTAAACCGGTGCATGATGATGGGGGGAGATACGAAAATCCTTTAGCCGGGGCGTGTCAGAACCATCCCACCACGAGGGCCCGCGTGAGAATGGCGAGTTTCCGGCAGCGTGAGATGCGGTAGCGTTTTTCAAACACTCGGAACCCGTCGTGGCGCATGCGAATGAGTAACAACCGATAGATTTCCTCCATGATGCGCGCAGGGGCTAGGGCGCGCCGGTCGGCGGCGGGCAGGGCGGCGGCGGCCTCACGGAAAAACGCTTCCGCGCGATCGGCCTCGTGGTTCATGAGCGCCTGAAACCGGGCGTCATACGTCTGGTTTGCGAGGTCATGCGGCGTGTAGTGGAAGCGCGCGAGGTCATCGAGTGGCAGATAGATGCGTTGGCCGTTATCATGGTCCTCGCGGACATCGCGCAGGATGTTGGTGAGTTGCAGGGCGCGGCCCAATGCCACGGCGTAGCGCTCGGCACCCGGATCTTCACAGCCAAAGAGGCGGATCGAGACCAAGCCCACCGCGCAGGCGACTTTCCAGACGTAGTCGGACAAGTCGTCCCAGGTATTGAAGCGCTGGGGGTGCAGGTCCATGGTGCAACCATCGATGATGGCGGTGAGTAAATGGTTAGGGATGGCGTGGGAATCCCGCAGGGCGATGACTTGGCGCTGCAGGGTGGTCGGCTGGTTAAAACCGGTGAGGAGGCCGAGACTCCACGATTCTAACAATCGAGTGCGTTCGCACACCGGCAGGCCGGGTTCGTCGGCGAGGTCGTCGAGCGTGCGGCAGAACGCATAGAAGACCACCATGTCCTCGCGTCGTTGGCGGGGCAGGATGTGTAGGGCGAAGGCCAGGTTGGATTTCGCGCAGCGAGTGATTTGCGAAGCGTCCGGCACGGTGGGTTAGCGGATAAATCCCCAATGGCCGGTGGTCACGGGCCAGAGGGCAAAGAGAGCGGGGCCGACGAGGTTGAACTCCTTGACCGTCCCCCAATAGCGCGAGTCGAGCGAGTTGCCGGTGTTGTCGCCTAGGGCGACGTATTCGCGCTGGCCGGGGCGCGTCTGGGATTGCAGGGTGATAGAGTCGCCGGGTTTTGCGAGATACTGAACGAGGGTTTTATTGCCGTGCTGCGCCTCCCGCGCGTCGGCCAGTCCATATCCATTGCGGTTGATGGCATAGGGCCCCTCGCCGCGCATCACGCGTTGAATGCCAGGCTCTTTGGCGATTTTTCCATCGATCAAGAGGTGGGGCGATTGGATGGTGAGGGTGTCGCCTGGTACGCCGCAGAGGCGTTTGATGTAATGGGAGCCCTTGGCCTGTTCCCCACTGCGCTCGTCGATGCCGCGGATGCCTTGGGTGTCGAAGACAAAGACCTCGCCGCGCAGGGGTTTGCGAAAGTGATAGGACATCTTGTCCACGAGCACCAAGTCGCCCGTGTCGATGGTGCCCTCGCAGAGCACGGTGCCTTTGGGCAACAGGCCATGGTTGCGGCTGGCGGCTTGCACGGCAGCCTGCATGCCGGCTTGATAGCACGGGTTTTTCGGTGCCGGAAGCTGCAGCGTGGCCGAATCATCGGAGAAGTGGATATTCGAGCGGCTGAAAAAGTGCATCCTCTGGGTGTCACGGATATCAAAATCCAACTGGCCGCCTGGACCGCGCGGAATGAGCGCGATGTGCCGGTCCTTGTCATTGACCACACGCACGTAGGATCGACCGCGCAGGATTTTTTCTATCATGCGTTGGGGAAATCCCGGCCATTGATCGGCGGAGAGTGGTTTGCCGATGATGCCGTTGAGGGTCGGCTGCATCGAGCCGGTGGGGATGCGGAATGGCTGCAGGTAGTAGGCACGCAGACCTAACGCAATAACGATGGCGACAAACATCACCTCGACATTTTCTTCTAACCACCCTAACGGTTTTTCTGCGGGCAGGGCATTTTCGCACACCGCGCGCAATTGCTTGGATGCCTCATCGACTGTGGCGCGCTGACCGGATTTGATAGCTGCGAGCAAATCGACGCGTCGCGATTCAATTTCGGCGATCCGATCGGCGCTGAGCAGATCGCGTTTGTAATGCACGAACTTGCGTGCGCCTTTGGTCAGGTGCTTGGCTTCGTCTTTCCACTTAGGCGTGAACATGGCGCGCAGTCTTGCCGGGCGTGCTCACGACTGCAAGCGCGGAGAACGCCCGGCGCGCCCTGGTTAAAATACCGCGCTCCCCAAGGGCTGGTCACTCATCGCTTCTGCGCGTTGACCTGAAAATCCAACGTGGCGAGGTTGCGAACAAACAGATTCTATCGGTTTAGTAAACCCAGAGAACCTCCGTGGGCATGGCCAAAAAACCATGTCCTTTAGCGAAATTACCTTTTTCCATGCAGGTTGAACGCGGTCGCTAGAGACGACAAGTCGGCGGGGGTTGAGTGGTCAGCGGTGAGAATAGCGGCTTTTTGCATGGAGATGATGGCCGAGATGCCCTTGCGTGAGAGGTCGAGCATGGAGCTCATTTCCTCCGACGAAAACACGGCCTCCTCGCCGCTGCCCTGGATCTCCACGAAGTCGAGCGTCTCGGTCATGACGACGTTGAAATCTACCGAGGCGTCTTTGTCTTCGGGGTAGTTGAGGTCGAGCACCGGGACTCCCTGATAGACGCCAGCCGATACCGCCGCCACCAATTTTTTGATAGGAAACTCCTTGAGCTTGCCTTGAGCGAATAAACGATTGAAGGCGATGGCCATGGCCACGCACCCGCCTGTGATCGAGGCCGTGCGCGTCCCGCCGTCGGCTTGCAGCACGTCGCAATCAATCCAAACCGTGCGCTGACCAATTTTTTTGAGATCCACCACGGCGCGCAGGGCGCGACCGATGAGTCGTTGAATCTCGGACGAGCGGCCGTCGAGTTTGCCGCGGGAAATATCCCGGGTTTTACGCTCAAGCGTCGAGTACGGGAGCATTCCGTATTCGGCAGTGAGCCAGCCCCCATCGACACGCTGGGCACGCATCCAGCGCGGAACGTCATCCTCGATGGTGGCGGCGCAAATCACGCGCGTGTTACCGAAGGACACCAGCACCGACCCCGTGGCATGGGGCGCAACATTGGGGGTGAAGGAAATCGGGCGAAGTTCATCGTTTTGGCGGCCGTCGGGACGTGTCATGCCCGAAGTCAAATCCATCACGCTCCCCCCGGCAAGCTCTGAGCGACCATGATTGCCGCGGGATAGAGACTGTGTTCGACGATTTGGATGCGGGCATGCAGCGATTCCGGCGTGTCCCCGGGCAGGATCGCGACGCGTTGCTGCAGAATGATAGGGCCAGTGTCCATCCCTTCATCAACGACATGAACCGTGCAACCGGTTTCAGAAACCCCGGCTGCTAGCGCTTGTTTCCACGATTCTAACCCGGGAAACGCGGGTAATAACGCAGGATGGATGTTGATGATTCGCTTGGGAAATGCCTCCAATAACGGCTGTTTCACGAGACGTAAAAACCCTGCTAGGCACACGAGTTCCACTCCCGCCGCCTTGAGTTGCTCAGCGGTTTCCCACTGGGCTTCATCGGGGAATTTGCTGCGAAACCCGCGACAATCGATCACGCTCGTCGCAATGCCCCGCGCCCGTGCCCGCTGGAGAATGAACGCGTCCGGGCAATCCGAAAGCACCAGGGCGATGCTCGCGTCGAGCGTTCCGGCGTCGATCGCATCGAGAATTGCCTGCATGTTAGAGCCTGAGCCCGATCCGAGAATACCTAGCACCATGCCCTTGGTGTAGGCACCCCAGCGCCTATGCCAAGCGCAATGTGCGAAATCAACACGATAGAAATTCGATCACGCGCACAGATCTTGGCGCACGCGCCTCTCGGTCTATCAACTAGCATTTGAGGTTTTGTCCCTGTCTGATGACTTGGGGCTTGGAAAGTTGGCGAGTACCCGCTATCTAATCGCCCATGCATGACGCTCGCATCGACGCTCTCGCCCGCCAACTGGTCCGTTATTCCACATCGCTCAAGAAGGGCGAAAAGGTGTTGTTGGATCTACATGATGTTCCGGACTCCATCGGCCTAGCCTTGATTCGTGAGGTCCGAGCTAAGGGGGCACTGCCGTTTTTGCGCGTCCAACAAGGACGCCTAACCCGCGAAATGCTTAAAGGAGCCGATGACGCTCAATACACCGTGCTCGCCAAACATCTGTTAGCAGAGATGGAGGACATGGACGCCTACATCGCCATCCGGGGCGGCCAAAACATCGCCGAAACCTCCGATGTCCCAGCCAGCAAAATGCAGCTTGCCATGAAACACATGCGCCCGGTCATCGATTACCGGGTGAAAAAAACCAAGTGGTGTGTATTGCGCTGGCCCTCGTCCTCGATGGCCCAACAGGCAGGCATGAGCACCGAGGCATTTGAGGACTTCTATTTCAAAGTCTGCCTGCTCGATTACAAGGCACTCATCCCGGCCATGACCGCCCTGAAAAACCTGATGGAACAAACCGACACCGTGGAAATCAGGGGGCCCGGCACCGATTTGAAGTTTTCGATCAAGGGGATTCCGGCCTTGTTCTCCGGCGGCAATTACAACATTCCCGACGGCGAAGTCTTTACCTCACCCGTGCGCGATTCGGTGGAAGGATATATCACCTACAACGCTCCCTCAATCTATCAGGGAATCCCGTTCGACTCTATCCGCCTGGAATTCTCCAAGGGAAAAATCATCAAGGCCGAAGCAGGAGGCAAAACCAAACAGATTAACAAAATCCTCGATAGCGACGAGGGAGCACGCTACATCGGCGAGTTCGCGCTCGGGTTCAACCCTGAAATCCGCGAGCCGATGCGTGATATTCTCTTTGATGAGAAAATCGCCGGCTCGTTCCACTTCACGCCCGGCCAAGCTTACGAGGATGCCGACAATGGCAACCGCTCGCAAGTCCACTGGGACATCGTCAGCATCCAGCGCAAGGACTACGGCGGTGGGGAGATCTACTTCGACGGCAAGCTTATCCGCAAAGACGGCATCTTCCTCCCCAAAGCTCTCGCAAAACTTAACGGCTGATAGCCCAGAGCCCGGCTGGGCGGGAAATCACCGCAGCGAGTCGAGCGCGTGCTGGATGGGCACGCTCTGGCGTTGGCGATCGATGAAGAAGCTCACTTCGGTGTAGCCGGCTGAGCGAAGCAGGTGCAGCGCGGCTGGGTAGCCATCGCCTACGCGTTGTGGGACGTGGGCGTCGGCGCCGATGACCACTGGGATGGCGAGTTCTTGCATGATGACCAACTGGTCAAGCGAGGGGTTCATTTCGGGCAGGGCTTTTTGCACGCCGCTGGTGTTGAGTTCCATCGCCACGCCCGTGGCGGCGATGCGCTCCAAGGCGCGTTGAATGTGCGGGCGCAGGCGTGCAAAATCCCAATCGGCCGGTGACGCGTTCTTGATGAGGTCCGGGTGCGAGAGGGTATCGAAAAGCCCGCTCTCGGCCGAACGCGCAAGATGATCGAAATAAAGCTCCTGATAGAGCATCACGTCCCCCGTGTCGTAAAGTTTGCGATAGTCCGAAACCTGGTAGTGGATAGAGCCTAGCACATGGCTCAGAGGCACGCGGGCGTGCAGGGTTTCCAGCCATGGTTCGACGCCCGGGAAATAATCGCTTTCTAGGCCGAGGCGCACATCGAGGCGCCCGGCGAAGGCGTCGCGCGTTGCGGCGATCATCGCCACGTAGTCATCGAATTGCTCGGGGGCCATGCGCACGTTGGCCGAGAATCCGCCGGGCAATGGGCAGTGGCAGGTGAACGTGATGCCTTTGAATCCACGGGCGATGGCCACTGCGGCGTATTCGTCGGGGGTGCCATAGGCATGCTTGCACAACGTTGTGTGGCAGTGGGATTCGTAAAGCAATGGGGCGCTCATGTCAGGAAAGGGTGACGGGCGGCGGCGCACCGGCCGATGGGAGTCCCATGAGCAACCGGCGCACCGCTTCCAGCGCTGCTTGACTCACGGCGAGCTTGAAGTCAAGCCGCTGGCGCGGATGAAAGACGTGAACCGCCGTGGCGCGCGATCCCCGGGTTGCTAGGGCTATCCAAGCGCTGCCCACCGGCTTTTCCGCAGTGCCGCCGTCCGGCCCGGCGATGCCCGTGACGGCCACGGCGATGTCCGCGCCGCTCGCCCGCAACGCTCCGTCGGCCATCTGGCAGGCCACGATCTCGCTCACCGCGCCATGGGTTGCGAGATCGTGGGGAGCCACGCCTAGCAGGTCGATCTTAGCGGCGTTCGCGTAAGTCACGAAGCCGTGAGTAAAGACCATGCTGGCACCGGGTATATCGGTGAGGCGGTTAGCGATCAGGCCGCCCGTGCAACTTTCCGCCGTGGCGAGAGTCAGGTTTTGGTTAGCGAGAAGGCGCACGACGGTCGCCTCGAGTGAGGACTCGTCATCGCTGATGAGGCACTCGGCAAAGTGCCCGAGCGCGAGGGTTCTCGCCCAGGTAATCGCATCGGGCGTGCCGATGAGCCGCAGGTCCACCTCGCTGATGTGGGCGCAGTATCCGTATTCCAGATCCGCAATGGCCGCGAGCTCGGCATCAAGGCCTTGATGAAAATCACTTTCGCCGATGCCGGTGAACTTGAGCGTCAGGACGGCGGGTAACGCGGCACCCTTGGTGAGGGCGCGCAATCGTGGCGCAACCTCGCGTTGAAACATCGGATAGAGTTCGCGCGGTGGGCCCGGCAGCAGAAAGATGGCCCCATGGGCTTGGCCGTGCAAACCGGGTGCGACATAGACGCCGGGTGCGGTGCCGTGACGGTTGGCCAGCACTTCACTCCCATCGGGGAAGAGCGCTTGCTTGTGGTTGGCGGCGGCCATCGGGCGCCCACGCAGGGCGAAAAACTCCTCGATGGTGCGTAGCGCCGCCTCATCGAGGGTCAATTTTAAGCCGAGGACATCCGCCGTGATCTCGCGCGTCAGATCATCGCTGGTGGGGCCCAACCCACCCGTCACGATCAACACGTCGGCTCGACTCATGGCCTCGCGTATCGATTCGCGTATCGCCTCACCATCGGGCACGGTCGTTTGCCGGGTAATCCTCAGGCCAAGTTGGAACAACTCGCGTCCCAACCAAGCGGCGTGGGTGTTGACGGTGTTGCCTAGCAGAAGTTCGGTGCCGGTGTTGAGGATTTCAATGCGCATGGCGCGAGTTTCCTGCGGCTTTCAAGCCAACTCAAGAACCGAAATTAAGGACGGGCGCGTATGGCCCAGCCCAATCCGAACAACGCAACGGCGATGACGCCCCAGTCGCCAATGAGCGCGTAGAGGGAAAACGACGGATTAAGTGGGACGTCGAGTTCGGCGAGCAAGGCCCCACGGGTGAAATGGCTGCCTTTTTCATCCACAAGGATTTGGGCGTTGCCCGTGTCCGGGTGGGCGCACGAGCCGGTGGAATCGATGGCGGCGCTCACCCCGGTGTTAGCGCACCGGAGCATGGGGCGGCGCAGTTCGATGGCGCGGAAGCGCGCGTTGGCGAAGTGCTGGTCTGAGGCGCACGATTGTTTGAACCAGCCGTCGTTGGTCACGTTGACGATGACCTGCGGGCCGGGGCGCACGAATCGGCGGGTGAGTCGCCCTAGCGTGTCTTCGAAGCACACGGTGGGGATTGCGCCGATGATCGTGCCCTTGGCCTGGGGGATGGGCAGCGGGTCCCAGGTGACGCCAGGGGTGAAGGAGCCGCCGTATTCCACACCTGCCTGTTGCTCGTAGATTTTTTTCAACAACGGCAGGCTGTCCACAAAAGGAATGGTTTCACCGAAGATCACGAGATGGTGTTTCCGATAGGTTTGCAACGCGTTTGCCGGTGACATCACCGCCAGCGAGTTCCAGATGCGCCCGTGCTCCATCACCGCCAGTTGATCGCCGGACCCCTGGCCTTCCAGCTCGTTGACTCCGTAAATCAGCGAAAATGGCCCCGCCTCGCGGACTTGGGCGATGGTTTCCTGGTTTTCCCGCCACATCCCCCAGTTGCCGTCTGCCGTGCTCAAAATGCGCCCGGTCAGGGCGGACTCCGGCCACATCACCCAATCCGGCCAGTGTGCCGCATCGTTCTGAGCCAATCCCTCCAGGGCTTTAAGGGTTTCCTGTTCGTAGGCCATGTGGACATCCAGCGCGCTCCATAATACCTGCGCCGCATCCTGCGGAATGTTGATTTGCACGAGCAGCGCTTTGAGCCGGACGGTTTCACGCCGCCGCTCGATGGCCATGCGCCCCATCCCGTAGGCCCCAAGCGCCCCGATGAGCGCCAGCGCTACCCACACATCACCTAACAAGGGTTGCTGGCCCTCTGGCCCGCGATGCTTCAACCGCCGCCCTGCCTGCACGGCCACCGCTTGAAAAATGACGGGCGCTATCGAAAGCCCGGTCACACCTAACAAATCTGCGGCTTGTGCCATGATGGGGGTTTCATGGAATGCGACACCTAGCGGATTCCAACCAAATCCGGTGAACAACCAGCCTCTCAGCCATTCGAGTCCTGCCCAGAGCGCCCCATGGCAGATGGCCACGCGCAGGCTGACTGATAGAATCGATTTCTTGGGTGCCTCGTGAGGATCTCTCGCGGATTTCCAGGGATTGCCCACCGTGGCGGCAAAGGCACCGAAGAGGCCCCAGAAAAGCCCTAGATACGCGGGTAAAATGACCGCCCCGAGCGGAGATACGACAGCCAACCAGGAAAATTGGATGCCGAAACTCACCGCGCCGGCCAACCAGCCCAAGCCAAACCCCCGCCAGCCAGCGCGCGCACCATCGAGCGACCAACACGTCGCCAGCAGAGGCATCAGCGCCACCCATACCAAAAACCCCATGCCTATGGGCGAAAAGACGCTGGCCACCAACACGCCGCTTCCCACAGCTGCCGCCATTTTTACCCATGCCGAGCGTGCCCTCATGGGCTGAGCATCCACAGGGAACCCACCGGGTCCACTGCGAATTGCCAGAAAATCCCAACTCCCGCGGTCGCCTTGCGCCCTACCGCCTGCGACTGGTATCGGGTGAGGGGCCGTCGAGGAAGGCGTGAGTGCGCGTAAAATCCGGGCTTGGCTGGTCGGCGCGAGTCTCTAGGTTGTCGGGCATGTCGGGACTCGCGTTGGATTTGCTCGTTATTGGGGTGTATTTTGCGGTTATTTTGGCCATCGGGGTGCATTTTAGCCGTCGGGGCAATCGCAACGTGTCCGATTTTGCGTTAGGCGGGCGATCGATTCCGTGGTGGGCGGTGTTGGCATCGATACTCGCCTCGGAGATCAGCGCGGGGACGTTTTTCGGCACCCCTGGCGAGGGGTTTCGCCTACGCAATTACACATACGCCCAGCTCATGGTCGGCTATTTGTTAGCACGGGTCGTCGTGAGTGCGGTATTTATACCGGCCTACTACAAACACAACGTAGTGAGTATTTATGAATTTCTGGAATGGCGATTTGGGCCGCGGACCCGGCGCATAGCCAGCGCGGTGTTTTTATTGACGCGTTCGTTAGCGAGCGGTTCGCGACTTTGGGTTCCCACCCTTTTGCTAGTGGTTATTTGGAACCAGCTTAACCCAGATAATCCGCTAGAAGATTGGCCGCAATTTTGGTTTACGGGAGTGGCGCTGGTGCTCATCAGCCTGCTCACCGCTGCCTACACGGCCGTGGGGGGCATCAAGGCGGTTATTTGGACGGATGTGTTACAGATAGGCGTTCTTTTCGGGGCGTTAGGATTTTCCGTTTGGTATTTGTTAGGTCACATCCCCGGTGGGTGGCAGGGAGTGCGGGCGCATCTCACGGGGCCGCAAGATCTCATCCTATGGCAGTGGCATGGTGACGCGGTGGCCGTCACAGCATGGGGGAAAATCAAGAGCGTGCTGGAAACGGAGTTTACGGTTTGGGCGGCATTTTTTGGTTCGTTGTTTGTGACGTTGGCCACGCATGGGACCGACCAAGACATGGTTCAGCGGATGCTCACGGCGAAAAACCAGCGTCAGAGTGCGGTGGCGACCATTTTATCAGGTCTAGCTGATATCCCGGTCACTTTTGCCGTTTTAACCATAGGGATCATGCTCGCGGTGTATTACGGAGCCGTCGTCCATGACGTGCATTTGCCGATGGTGGATGGGCGAGCTGATAGCGCGCGGGTTTTCCCCTATTTTGTGATCGACGTGATGCCAGGCGGGTTGCGTGGCTTGGTGGTGGCTGGGGTTTTGGCCACGACCATGGGTTCGTTAGGGACGGCGATGAACTCGTTGGCAACGAGTTATTGCCGGGACTTTCATTTTCGTTGGTTTCACACGCCACCGGACGATGCGGTGCGGGTTCGCGTGATCAAGTGGGCGACCGTGGGATTCATGTTAGTGCTTATTGGCGTCGGGCTGACCACCGCATTTGTCAAAGCCCACCATCCAGAGTTGAGCATTATTAGCATCATTCTGGGAAGCTTTGGATATACTTATGGCTCATTGTTAGGGGTTTTCATGGTGGCGTTATTCACCCGCGAGCGTGGGAGCGAGACGGGCAATCCGATAGCGATGGTCGTCGGCATCCTGGCTGTTGCGGTATTGAGCGACCTGCCCAACGATCTGGGTCGGATGCTCACGGGGGGCGAACTTTATCAAAACCCCATGTGGTGGCCAGTGATAGAATTTCCATGGCGCATCATGGTGGGCACGCTCGTGACCGTCGCCGTCGCCTTGTGTTTTAAGTCGCCCATGAGTGCGGACGACGCGGTTTCATGAGGCTGACAGTCGTGTGGTGGCCATGGCGCGATGGGGTTTGGTGACACGTTATCGCCTCACATAAAAAACTCATTTCACATTTGGCACGCTGGGTGCTAATGGATGATCACATCTGTTTGTTTCATGAGTGGAGCAGGCAGAGTATAAACTTCACATCATTTCATCATGCACACACGTTATCGATCCATAGGAATTCTTTCTGCCGTCACCGCGCTAGTGGCTGGCAACGTCGCTGGACAAGTCGAATATAAGATTCACACAAGTTACGCGAGTGAGTATATGTGGCGAGGTCTTGATCTTGGTAACAACCTGATTGAGGGCGGGCTGGACGTCAGTGGCGAATGGCAAGGCATCGGCCTGAGTGGTGGGGTCTGGTATGGCGATTTTGAGACAGTTGGCAAGCGAATGGACGAACTCGACCTATACGGCGAGGTTTCCAAGGATTTTGGGATTATCAAGGGGTCTATCGGATACATCGCCTATCTCTATCCAGATTCTAGTAATGAGACATATCAGGAAGTGAGTTTTGGAATTTCGCGGGATATGGGATTTGCCACGGCGGCGCTCAAATACTATTGGGGAGTCGAGGGTGACAACAACGGCTACACCGAGATCGGATTATCACGGAGCTATGAGTTCAACGCGTGGTTGGGACTCAATGTGGAGAGCAACGTCGGCTATCAGATTGAAGCAGGCCAAGCCACGGCATGGACCACCAAGATGTCGCTGGACGTTGGGATAGCGGAACATGTCAAGATTTCGCCATTTGTTGGGGTTTCGTTAGCACTGAGTGACGATGTGGACACCGCCTATTTTCGGTCTGGGAACGAGATGGTCGGTGGTGTGATGTTGAGTGTGACGTATTAAGAGCATCCACCATCGGGCGGCAATATCGTGGGGTGCGAGATTGGGGGGGGTAAAGGTTTTGTCTTGGAAAAGGCTGGGAGATAGGAAAGTCTCCGGGCATGTTCCTCGGCCTTGATTCATCGACCCAGTCCCTCACGGCAGTATTGATCGACCCCGCATCGGGGGAGATTACCTGTCAATTATCAGTCAACTTTGGTAAAGACCTCGGGCAATACGGAGCCCCTAGTGGGTTTATTCCGGGGGGTGAGCATGGTGAGGTGCATTCCAACCCGATGATGTGGTTAGATGCGCTAGATCTATTGATGAGTCGTCTGGCGGGAGTCGTGGATCTTTCCCAGGTAGAAATGATTGCCGGCTCCGGCCAACAACATGGGTCGGTCTATTTGGATGAAAGTTTTGAGAGTCGGTTGGCCACGATGGATGCGACAAAGGATTTGGTGTCGCAGTTACAGCCGGCGCTGACGCGGCAGACCTCGCCCATTTGGATGGACACCTCGACGGGTGACGAGTGTGGGGAAATCACCGCCGCCCTAGGCGGGCCCGCGGAAGTGTGTCGTCGCAGCGGGTCCATTGCCATTGAGCGGTTCACCGGGCCGCAAATCCGCCGGTTTTTCAAGACCGATCCCGCAGCGTATGCCCGGACGGCGCGCATTCATTTGGTGAGTTCGTTCATGGCCTCGGTGGTCTCAGGCAAATCGGTGCCGATGGATTATGGGGACGCGGCTGGCATGAACTTGCTTAATCTAGCGACGTTGAGCTGGGACCATGAGTTATTAGAAGCGACGGCACCGGACTTGGCTAACAAGCTTCCGGGGGTTGCGGCTGCCACGACCGTGCAGGGGCAGGTGTCTGGCTATTTTGTGAGTAAATACGGATTTTCGCCAGATTGCCGGTGTGCGCTTTTCACGGGTGACAATCCGGCCTCGTTGGTGGGGATGGGAGCGACGGCTCCGGGGAACATTGTGATTTCGCTCGGCACAAGCGACACGTTTTTCGCGGCAATGCCCGGCCCTATCACCGATCCCAACGGATTTGGTCATGTGTTTGGCAATCCGGCCGGCGGGTTTATGTCGCTGATTTGTTTCCGAAACGGGTCGTTGGCGCGCGAGGCGATGCGTGATCGGCTAGGGCTGGATTGGCCGACATTTGACGGGGCACCGCAGGCGACGCGATCGGCCGCTGGAAGCAATCTGATGCTGCCATTTTTCGGGCCAGAAATCACGCCGCGACATGATTTTTCGGGACCGATTTTGCAGGGATCGGAGGCGTTTGAATCAGGTCGTGAGCCGGCGTTGCAGGTGCGGGCGTTGTTAGAAGGGCAATTTCTCAACATGCGGTTGCACTCGCAGTGGATGGAGGTCAAGCCCGAGCGGATTCGTCTCACAGGCGGAGCGTCGAAGAACGATGGGGTTCCGCAGTTAGTCGCGGATGTGTTTCAGGCACCGGTGGAGCGATTGTTAGTATCCAACTCTGCTGCGCTCGGTGGGGCGCTCATCGCAGCGGCGGCGGGTGGCCACTCGCTGGCCGCACTCCAACAAGTTTTCTGCCAGGCCACGCCGGGCTCCGAGTTGCAGCCTGATAGAATGTTGGAGCCAGTCTATCAGGAAGCTGTGGAGCGATTTGCAACCTTGCTCGAGTCGGTGTCGCCGTCACGCGGGTGACCCAAGGTGAAGGTCTCGATGGTTTTCACGGCAGGTCGAACTCATGGTCCCAGGGGTGCGCGCAGGATGCGTAGCCCCTGGCGGATGTAGGCGACGGTGGACCAAGCGATGAACACGGCGGAGAGCAGGCAGGGCCAGAAAGGCGTGATGGGGGTGATTTTGAGCATTACCCAGACGAGGGCTAACATCTGGGAGGCGGTGCAGATTTTGCCAGACCAGTGGGGAGCGATGAGGACGGGGCGATGTTTGAAATAGAGCACGTTGATGCCGCCAAGGATGATGACATCACGCAGCACGACGATGGCAGCGAACCACAAGGGGAGTCGCCAACCGTCTTTGTCCCAATCGACGAGCGTGAGGGTGAGCACGCCGGTGAGGAGTAGGGATTTATCCGCGATGGGGTCGATGAACGCCCCAAACTTCGAACGTTGGTTGAAATATCGCGCGACCCAGCCGTCGAGAGCGTCGCCAGCGGAGGCGGTGATGAAGACCCCCAGAGCCGCCCAGCGGAGAGTTTCGTTAGGTTGGCCGGAGGAGACGGATTGAGCGTAGCCCACGGCAAGCCATGCGAACACCGGGACCATCAGAAGACGGGTAATGGTAATTTTGCTAGCGAAGGTCACCCATAGATATAAGCAGAAGCCAAGCGCCTAAGAAACAGGAAAATTCAAGCTCCGCCCGAGGGGGTGATCAATGCGGGTAGGCTCGCAGCGGCGACGGCTTGGCCGTGGCGTTTCGTGTGTTCGTCGGGGACGACCAATTTGATTTGGAGTTCGGGAAATTCTTTGGCGAGGACGGTTTCGGCCTCATTGATGATGACGTTGCCGGCTTCGCCCGAGGTGACGCGGCCGAGGATGAGCAAGTTAGAGATGTCATAGTAATCGGCGTAGTGGGCGATCGAATAGCCGAGGTAACACCCGATGGTTTCGTAGATTGAGGCAGCGCGGACGTCGTCGTTGGCCATGGCATCTTGGATGTGGACGAGTTGCTCGGGAAAGGGCATTGCCCCAAAATCAAACCCGGCGGCCGGGGCTAGGCGAGCGACGGCTTGTTGCGAGAAATAGAGGGCTCCACAACCGTGGTCACCTGACCATTCGTCGATGGGTGACTCCGAGGGCTTACGGAAATCGACCGGGGCGAACGCGAGTTCGTTGAGCCAGGGTTTGATGTGGCCGGCGGCATCGACATAGCCGGCGGCTTGGGATGTGCCCAAGGCTACGCCGAGCACGCCGTTAGAGTTGAGGCTCATGGATCCGGCAAGGGCGGTGACTTCACCATCGTTGACGACCTCGAAGGGGATGGAATTCCACCGACGTTTGAGGGAGACAAAGAGTTGGCGGATGTGTTGGTCGAAATCCTCTGGGCTCACGCCGCGGAAAAGCGAGGCGGCCCGCACTTCATTGTTCACATAGACTCCCGCAGCGCTACCGCCGATGGCATCGACACGTGGCAAGTGGGCGGCCGCGCGCAGGAGCGAATCATGGATGCCCTCGATGTGATAGTTCGGGTCGCTCTGGAAATAGGGGTCCCAGACGACTTCCTCGGAGAAGACCACCTCGCCATCGATGAGCGCCGCGCATTTGCGATCGGAGCCTCCGAGGTCGAAGCCGATACGGCAGCCATCGAGATTTCGGCCCAAGGTCATCACGCTGTCATTGGCGTCGGGCAGTTCGCTGACCGTCGCGGCGGCCACCGTGATGGGAGCGCCGAAAATCTGCGTGCCGATGAACCCCCAGTCAAACGAGCGAGGGCCGCAAGCCGAATAGATGTCGGCGAGCGCCGCGGCGATATCTGGGGCCCCGGCGATGAGTAAGCGGTTGCCTCCTTTTTGCCAGAGGAGAAATTTCACATGGCGTTCGATATACCTGAGGGTCAGTGGGTCATGGGCAGCGCTGAGAGAGAGGATGGTGCCTGACCAGCGGAACGTGGTGCCATCGGGGCGGCAGAGAGCGAGGTCAATGGCTCGGGCGTTGGGGTCGGCCTTGACTTTATTGCGGTAGGCGCGGTTCCAGAGTGCGGCGGGCACGAAGTCGGCATCAAGGACAGGGCGGAATGCTGGCTGAATCGGGAGTATCATAATCAAACAAAGGGTATGGCCCGAAGATGGACACGATTCATCCGGAGGTCGAAAGAAAATTCCCCGATCTCCGTGAAAAAACCGATGCGGGCAGCAAGGACGCGCGTGCGAAGCCGCCGCCGGGATACTCAGCCACCGGGGGCGGGCTTGAAGCCGCGGGCTTCATGATCTGGTGGCGATGTTGCGCTGGCTTCATGATTCGGTGGAGTTGCTCGCTCCCCGTTCGACCACCATCGATAAAAGGTCCCGTTATCATCCTGCTTCGCCGGTGTCGCGCAGGCTAGCACCCCTGCCGGGGTGCGGTTCGTGGGGGGACGGAAATCCGGTGGTGTCGCTTCGCTCAACCACCGGCTACAAGCTTTGAAGCCGCTGGCTTCATGATCTGGTAGCGATGTTGCGCTGGCTTCATGATCTGGTGGCGATGTTGCGCTGGCTTCATGATTCGTTGGAGTTGCTCGCTCCCCGTTCGACCACCGGCTTCTCGTAATAAGGCTATTGGTTTGGTTGCGAGAAATCTTCATCCCGGAGGGATATCGGCCTGTAGCCGGTGGTTGAGCAACGCGACACCACCGGACCGCGGCACCCCGAATCCCCGCATCCCGGAGGGATGCCAGCTGGGATGGGTTCAATCCAAATAGCGCTCGTCGAAATCCACGCCGGATTTTTGAAGGAATCCAATCAACTCCTCGCGAAACGATTTCTTCCGATGATGTTCTTCTTGATTGGCAATGTAGGAGCGCACGGAATCCCGCGCCGAGGCACTCACCGTGAAGGCTGCATACCCTTCCTGCCAATGAAACCCAGTCTGGTGGCATGTTTCCCGCACCCAAGACGAAGAGGCCTTTTTCAATTCCCGCATAAAATCCGCCAAACGATGCGTGGCTTTGAGCGAAACGAGCAAATGGACATGGTCGGCCACTCCACCGATTCCCTCGGGATGCGCGTCGAGTCCGAGGACCGTTCCGCCAAGGTATTCGTGGAGTTGCGGACGCCAAGCTTCCAAGAGACAGGGTTCGCGATTCTTGGTGGCGAAGATCAGATGGTAATGAAGGCTGGTGTGGGTCGATGGCATGGGCGTTGCTGGCTAGCACCCCTGCCGGGGTGCGGTTCGTGGGGGGACGGAAATCCGGTGGTGTCGCTTCGCTCAACCACCGGCTACAGGCTTTGAAGCCGCTGGCTTCATGATCTGGTGGCGATGTTGCGCTGGCTTCATGATTCGTTGGAGTTGCTCGCTCCTCGCTCAACCACCGGATCAAATGATAGCGGGACCTTCTGTCATGATGATGCTTGTGAGGTGCCGGGGCCGCTCGGGAAATCGTCCTTGGCGAAAATCATCTGACTCACCAGCGGGCGTGGTGGGGGTCAGATCACTTCTCGATAGACATCGGGGTGAGGGCGGGGGATGACCACGGCGTTGACGAGCATGCCTTGGTCGGCGATGACGCGACTTCCGGCGGTGACGGCGGTCTGGACGGCGGCGACATCCCCGGTGAGGGTGCAAAATGCTTTGCCGCCCATGGCCATGGCGAGGCGCACTTCTAATAATTGCACGTTGGCCGCCTTGGCGGCGGCGTCGGCACCGAGGATGAGGGTTGCCACGTTGAAGGATTCGAAGATGCCCAGCGCCCCATCGGGTGGCGCATCCTGGGTGCGGCCCATGGCGACAAACACGTCGGGGTGAATGTTAGGAATGAGCACGCTGTCGATGAGGCAGCCATTGGCCACCTCCTTGCCCGCGGCCAGGGCGCTATCGACCGAGGCGATTTCGCCGCCGATGAGCACCATGTATTTGCCCGAGCAAATCGAGCGTGAGAGCAAGATGCGCACATCGCCGGCTTTGAGCATGGCATCGGCCACGGCGAAACCGGCGGCGATGCTAGAGAGTTCGATGAGGCCGATAGATTTTTCGATCATGTTAGCGGGTCAGGACGATGTGTTGGTCAGTGACTTGGGTGACGGTGGCGTCGAATGGCGCGTGGATGATGGCACCGAGGGCGTGATCCGGGACGGTGCCTAACGGTTGGCCGGTGACGACGCGTTCGTTTGCCTGCACGACGGGCGTATTCGGTGCGCCGGCGTTTTGTTTGAGGAGGAGCACCACGCGCGATGGATCTATGGTTTTGGGTGTCCAGTGAGCGGGGTGGTCGTATTCGGTGATCGCGAGTTTGCGCATCAGCGATTGGATAGGAACACGTCGCCCGTCGCGCATCGGGTGGACTTTGACTTCCGTGCTGCCTGACCACTGGATGTGCTCCTTGCGCATTTCCGCCTTGGATTGGTCGCAGGCTTCTTTGGGAAACAATTCTTCTGGGCAGCCATAGAGCGTACACAGGCCGCAGGCGCAGCAGAGTGCGGCCCATGGGTTCCAGTGCTCCTTGCCCGTGGCGGTGAAGGCGAGGCTGCGCATCACTTGGTGGGGTTGGACCGCATATCCAAGGAGGAAGCGCGGGCAATACTCGGTGCAATACCGGCATTGATCGCAGGCGGATTTACCGATGGCGTGTTTGAGATGCAGCGGTTTGAATTTGCGTTGCATCACGTGGTGGTTGCGTGAGAGCACGATGATGCCGCCGGTGGTTTTGGTGACCGGTCGGTCGAAATCATCTGTGAGTTCGCCCATCATCAGGCCGCCGATGGCCAGGACGGGGTCAGGCACGGTGGGGCCACCAGCGGCGGTGAGGCACTCGCGCAGGGAGACGCCTAAGGGCACGGTGAGGGTGACGGGTTCGGCCACGGCCCCGGCGACGGTTAGGGTTTTATGGATGACGGGGCGGCCGGCGGCAGCAGCGGAGATGTTGGCCAGTGTTTCCACATTGGCGACCATGACCCCGACGTTGAGCGGGAGCCCGGCCGGTGGAATGAGCCGTCCCGTGACGGAATAGACGAGGTCGTATTCGTCGCCGGCAGGATAATAATCCCCTAGCAGGTGAACCGCCACCGGCGTGTTGGCGCAGGCCGCTTGGATCGCGGCTAGGGCCAATTGGTTTTTCGCCTTGATGCCGACCACGCCGTTCTGGGCCCCCACGGCTTGCATCGAGAGCAGGATGCCGTGGACGATTTCCTTAGCTTGGTGCTCCATGACGGCGGCATCCTTGTGGAGCAGTGGCTCGCATTCCGCACCGTTGGCGATGACCGTATCGGCTTTGCTTGCGAGTTTAACGTGGGTGGGAAATCCCCCGCCGCCTGCTCCAACCACACCGGCCAATCTGACTTGTTGCACGAGATCCATAGAGAAACTTCCGGCGCAGTATTTCCGGAACCCGCCTGTCTGACAAACCGAAAACCAGGAAATCGATGATGGTGAGGGGTTTGGCCCGTGCGACGCGCCAGGGGCGATGGTCCAGGGGCCAGGGGCGATGGGCCAGGGGCCAGGGGCGATGGGCCAGGGGCGATGGTCCAGCGATGCGGCTTATCATCGTTGGCCGGACCGGCCGTCAGCAAAATGAGGTCGCTTGCATTGAGGCTTTCAGCCGGTGGCCATTGAGCGTTTACTCCGGCCGTGACCACGCGCGCCTCGAATGCCACCTGCGAATTATTAGCCCCGGCGGGCAACTGGGATTGTGCCCGAGCGGCGGTAGCGGCGGGGGCGGATGCGGTGTATTTCGGGTTGCCGCGATTCAATGCGCGGCTGCGAGCGGATAATTTCATCGACGCCGATTTGGAGGAACTCATGGAGTTTCTCCACCGTCATGGGGTCAAAGGGTTTGTGACGATGAACACGCTCATTTTCACGCGCGAGCTGGAGGCCGCCGAAGCCCAATTGCGCAAACTCGCCGCCGCAGGGGTGGATGCGTTGATTGTGCAGGATCTCGGCTTGGCGCAACTCGCCCGGGCGGTGGCTCCCGACATGGAACTTCACGCCTCCACTCAGATGACCCTCACGTCGCCCGAGGGCCTGGCATTTATCGCATCCTTGATTCCATTAGATCGAGCGATTCTCGCCCGCGAACTCTCGGTGAAGGAAATCGCGCGTTGTGCGTCGGCCACCCGCACGCCGTTGGAAGTGTTTGTCCATGGCGCGTTGTGCGTTGCCTATTCT
>JBDLWH010000311.1:0-22804 GCA_039804325.1 Verrucomicrobiota bacterium | reverse complement strand
ACCCAGATCGGCATCGTTCAAGGCGTCCTCATCGCCACCTTGCCCGGCATGTTTCTTTCGCCATGGATCACCCGACAGTTCCGCTACAAAAAAGTCTATCTGTTTGTGACGGATTCGCTCTATCTGCTACCCGTGGGACTGGTGGGAGCGGCGGTGTGGGCTGGTGGAGTGGGCAACGCCTCGGCGATGGTGGCCTTCATCGTCTGGATGATGCTTGTGGGGCAAATCGCTGCGGGTTTTGGCGGTTTGCCAAACCAGGAGTTTTTCACTGCGTGTATTCCGATGCGTTTGCGTGGGCGATTGGCCGGGGTTTCGGCGGGATTGGGGGGGCTTCTCGGATTGGGGGCGTCGGGTTTTGCGGCGTGGGTGCTAGGTGTGATGCCGCCCCCTCGTGCCTACGGGGTTTTGTTGGTTCTGGCGTGGTTGCTTTGCCAGTTGGCTGATGCGGCGGTGCTTTTTGCAAGCGAGCCGCCGACACCGGTCGAGGACTCGCCCAAGCCGTGGGGCCGGACGATGTGGCGGGTCTTTTTTGAGGACCGCAAATTTTTGCGTGTGGCGGTAGCGGTGAGTTTGATGTCGCCGTTGCTTGGGCAGTTGGCGGTGTTTTCGAGTGTGTTTGCGTTTCGTGAGTTAGGGTTCGAGGCGCAAATGGCGGCTTGGTTAGGGATGACCGCAGCGGGGACGCGCTTGGTGTTGAGTCCGGCGGCGGGTTGGCTGACCGATGCGTGGGGTGCGCGGCCGACGCTTCTGTTATGGGCGTCGCTCGGGGGTGGAGGGTTTTTGCTCCTCGCCATCGCGCCAACGAGTGCCAGTGTCTTTGTGGTTGTGGGCATCGCCGCGCTGGCAGGCAGCGGGTTTTCCGGGGCAATGAATGCGCTGACCAGTGGCATCCCGCGCCCGGAACACCGCGCCGGCCATTTTACCTTGCTCGGGTTTTGCATGATCGCCGCCAATTCCGCCGGACCGCTCATTGCGGGGTGCCTCTTCGACATCGTTTCGTATCGAACCGGTTTCGCCATCCTCGCCGCCACCACGGCCGCAGTGCTCGCCGTGAGCGCCACCTTGCTCCGCGATCTGAGTCCTAACTTAGACGATTATTCCTGAGCCGGGGGCCCACCCTCTCAGGGCAGCGGTGACGGGGCACCCGCCTTCGGTGGCAACGGCGGCGGCGTCAGCGTGCGCTTCAACTTGGCCGGCACGCGCCGAAAACACTCGCCCGTGCTGAATTGTTGCCACGCCCAGCGCAGCCACCGAATGAGGGCGGCGGCCAGCCACAGCGCCCAAAGCAGCATGAGCAGGCGATACCACCAAATGGAGATGGTAAAACATTGCGGTTGCGGCAGCGCGCCCGTGCAGCGCGCCTCATACCAACGCAACAACGTCCTGCTCGAATCGTTGCCTCGTATAAACATTTCGGGACTGCCTAACAAGCCTGCCGCGACGATAGCGATGAATATCCCTAACACAAAAAGCGTCAAGCCTATCAGGAAAACCTGCATCAGGTTGTGCCCCCATGGCGACTGCCGCAAAAACGACGGGCTGCCACGCCAGACGAGGAAAAACAACCATCCGACGACGATCAGAGCCATGGGCAGAGGGATCTGCGTGAGACCGATGGACAGGAGCATCCACTCGTGTGTCCGCAGGGGCGAGCGAGCCAGCTGCCCTAACACCCATGCGGTGATCCACGCACCTAACAAAACACCCCAGAATCGCACGGCGGGTCCGCGCAACGGTCCGAGCGTCCAGAGCACCCAACGATCATCTGGCACGAGGATAGAGGTGTTGAGGTTGGAGCATTCCCCCGGCAGACTCACGTTTTGGGTGCGAGTGCGGACCACCAATGGCAGGTCGCTTTTCCATTGGAGCGAGACCTCTTGATCGCCGGGTTTGAGCGGCACGATGACCTTGTCGCCCTCCTTTCGGATGGGGAGGGCTGTGCCATTGCGGGTTAACGAGGTGGTTTGCGCGTCGGCAGGAAGGGCAATGAGATAATCCTCACCCAGACTGCAACGCAGCGAAAGCTGAAGCGATGACGCTCGCTGACGTTTGCCTAACGTGATCTCGTGGTTGGCCCGACCGACGGTGACGGTAGCGCCCGCGACGGCCTCGGGGCGAGTGATCTGCAGAACGACTTTTTCGCCAGGCCAGGGTTTCCAGACCGGGACGAGCCCGGCATTGCCAGCTTCAAACGTGGGTGCCAACCCGGACAGCGCGACATTCCACACCGGCGAAGCAACCAGGCTCCAGCGCTCAACCCAAGTATCGTGCGTTCGTGTGGTCAGCGTTAACTCCGGAACCACTCCCAACTCGCTTTGCCAACTGAATTCCTTTTGCTCGGCACCCAAGCGCACCTCAATGAAGCCGTCCTTCATCACGGCATGCGAGGTAATCACATTTTCGTTAGGAAGCAGGGGGATGCGCAGCGAAACTGCCGTGCCCACAGGCGATAACCGACTCACCGTGGTGCGTAACTGCCAGATGAGTCCGAGTTCTAACTGGCGCTCAACTCCTGCGGCACTTTGCAAATTGGGTCGGTCATAGTTGGCCTCGCCAGCGGTGGCTTTGCGCACACGAGTGAAAAACACCTGCGCTTCGGGAATCCCGCCGGGTCGCACGCCACTCACCTGCCAGCCCGGCGCATCAATGGTCACGTGACGCGGCCGTAACTGATAGGTCCACTGCCACTCGGTGAGATTGGCCAGCGTGCCCTCCACTTTCACCCGGTGGATCCCAGCCGGCAATGTCAGCCACAGATAACCATTGTCACGCCGCATGGTGGCCCCGGCCTGCCCATCTACCTTGACGGCTACCGGCGACCATGTGGGTAAGCGCCCGGGCAAGGGGACCGCCGTGCGCGTCGCCGTGTGGATTTCTAACTCCATGGTGAGGATGCCGTCCCGCAACGTGAGAACCACCCCGGGAATGTCCGCCGCAGTCGGATAGGCGTCGGATTTCTCGAGCAGTCTGGCGCGCAGAGATTCTAACATCTCGTTGCGCGGCATCTCTGCTTGGGCACGCGCCCCGCCCGTCAAACAGAACGCCGCCACCGTTATCGCCGCCGCTGTCGTGCCGTTGCCCCGGCGAAACACCGCGCCACGCAAACGACGTGCGTTGAGTAACACCGCTGCCAAACCGAGCAGCAACACCACTCGCACCAGCGCCAGTGCGCGCTCGAGTCCCATCGGAATCCATACCGGACGAACGGTTTGCTCTGCGGTCACCGGTCCATTCCATCCGAAGCTTGCGCTGCGCCACGACCATTCGGGCACGCCCGGTCCGGTTTGAATGCGCGCCTGGGTGTCGTATTGCAGGTTTTCCTTGAGGGATGGGCCACGGCGATTGGCCACGCTGGCACCCAGCTCGCTGAACGATGAGGATTCTTCGGCGTAGGCACGGATTTTGGCGGATGCCTGCTTTCCGCTGCTCGGCATGAAGTTGGTGGTGCGCATTGGCTGTCTGAGCGACGAGACATCGCCCGGGTAGGGGATTTCTAATTGCGGATAGAGACACTGGGTGATCTGTTTGCCGAGGAAGGGGACGAGCACGAGAATCAGCACTAACACCGAAAGCGCCTTGCCCGTTTCCAACAACCGACGCCCCCACCCTGGCGGGACGACGCGGAGCAAGGCCAGCGGGATGAGCAGCACGAGCCAAGCATAACGCGGCGCGTCCGGTTCATGATAGGAAAGCCCAAAAGCCACAAAGGCCAACGCCGCGGCGAGGAATCCCCACATGCGAAAAACTGCTAGTGTAAAAATTAATAACAAGAACAAATCTAGCAGCGTCCAAGAGGTGAGCCAATCGCCCGTCACTCGGTCAGCGCCGAACAAGGCAAACAGCCGCCAACCCGGTGGTATGTGGAGCGTGACGTTGAGATCGTCCACGCCGGTGCGCCAACCGGTTGCCAACAGATGATTGCCGCACGCCATGCGTCCGGTGGCCACCAAATCGAGTTCTCGCTCGCGAATTTCCACGCCGAGGGCACCGTTTTGCGGGTTGCGTGTGATGAGTTGTCCTTGGTCGTCAGCGCGCACCGATCCAAGGTTTTGGCCCTCGGCGGCGTCAAGGCGCCAAGCTTGCTGCATGCGTCCGTTGAGGCGGTCACGGAAGGTGAGGGCGCGGCCATCGGGGTCTAACCAAAGTTCGCGAGTGATCTTGAGGCCCTCGGGTTTTTGCATGCCCATGCCGCGCATGCGTTCGTTCATTTCAAACGGCTTGGCGGTGTCCCAGCGAAACACAGGAAACTCCCGCCACTTGTCTGGGAAGGGCACCTGAGAAACATCCACTGAGGCAAGACCGGAGATTTCCACAAGGCGGAAATCTGGTTGAGCGCGCAACGCGATGAATTGCTCGGTGGCCGCAGGTTTGCCCGTGGTGGGGAAGGCGATGTGCGCGGGATGATCAAGCCGGAAGGCCGACAGTCGCACCGTCCACTTGCCTGCGCGCACTTGCGCCTTCATCTGCCCGGCATCATCGAGCGCCACAGGAATCGCGCTGTCCACCGATGCCAACTTCCAACCGGCTGGCAAAACCAACCCAAGGGACTCCTCACGGCTTTTTCCCGCCACGATGCACTCGATCTCGGTGTGCCACCAGAGCGGAATCCCGTCATCTAATAGCGAATTCATTTTAACAGCTAGAAAATCCTTATCGGTTTCCTCGGTGGTCGCGTCACGTTTGAGCCAGAGAAATCCCTGAGCATCCCACACCGGGGACTCGACGGCTTGGCCATCCAGCGTCAACGACAGGA
Organism: Verrucomicrobiota bacterium; assembly: GCA_039804325.1. Classification (GTDB taxonomy): domain Bacteria; phylum Verrucomicrobiota; class Verrucomicrobiia; order Verrucomicrobiales; family Akkermansiaceae; genus Luteolibacter. The sequence continues at coordinate 18,051 of JBDLWH010000311.1, read as the reverse complement.
TCCCAATGGATGCAGGCATGGTGATGCGCTGTGGAATGCCTTTCCAACGGAAAGCACCCGATAGATTGTAACAACCAGCGACGAGTTTCACGGCAGGATATCCGTCGTGCTCGACCACGGGGACCGGTGCGGTGTTCGCGGTGACTTCGACCGGCCACCACTCGCCCCCGCCGGGCAAGGGGAGCCAGGCGTCCGTGAAAACCGTCACTGAGTAAGCGAAATGACCGCCGGAGCCATCCACTTCCATGGTGAGGCGTGATGGCCAGAGGCGCAGCGCTTGCTTGGCATCGTGATAGGGAGTCGGGCAGTCGCGATCGCGGTCGTTCCACAGCGCCCAGTCCGCCCACGGCTTGAGGGCGTCGGGGATTTCGCGTGAGGGTTCGGCGGCCCCGGCGGCGGTAAGTACGTGGACTAACAACCACAGCGTTGTGGCTATGGGTGCAAACCAGGTGGGGGGTGTCATAAGTGATAGTCGGATGGATTCCGCTTAGCGAAGCAATCATAACCGATTTGGGCTCGCCAGAAAAAACAACACGCCCGGCGTCGCAATTCCTGCTTTGCGATTGCAGGGAACGGCGTTAGTCTGCCTCCTTTCCCACGATGATATGACCACCACCGAACGCTTTTCCCAACATGTCCTGCCCACCTACGGGCGCTTCCCGCTCGTCCCGGTGCGCGGCGAAGGCTGCCGGTTGTGGGACGAATCCGGTAATTGTTATCTCGATTTTTGCACGGGCATCGCGGTCTGTTCACTCGGCCATTGCCATCCGCGCGTTGTGGCCGCGCTCTGTGAGCAAGCGGGGAAACTGCTGCATGTTTCTAACCTCTATCATATTCCACAACAAGCGCACCTTGCCGAGGAAATTAACACCCATCACGTGCGCATCCCGGGCAAGGTGTTTTTCTCTAACTCTGGGGCTGAAGCTAACGACGGCCTCATCAAGTCCGCCCGCCGCTTTGGTCACAAACGGCTGCAGGCCGATGGCTCGCCTCGTTTCGAGGTACTCACGTTTCAACTCTCGTTTCATGGGCGCACGCTCGGGGCCATGTCCGCCACTGGCCAATCCAAGATTCAGGAAGGCTTCGACCCCTTGCTGCCCGGTTTCCGCTATTTGCCCTTCAACGATAGCGCCGCGCTCGAGGCGGCCATCCGCCCGGAAACGGTTGCCATTTTGTTAGAACCTATCCAAGGCGAGGGCGGAGTGAACTGCGCCACACCGGAATTCCTGCGAGCCGTGGCTCACGCATGCAAAAAACATGATTTGTTATTTCTCATTGACGAAGTGCAGACGGGTTTTGGCCGGTGTGGTGACGCGATGGCCTGGCGCATGATAGCGCCGGAAATCCAGCCCGATGGGATATCGTGGGCTAAGGGGTTGGGCGGCGGCGTGCCCATAGGCGCGTTCTGGCTCAATGACCGGTCCATGGATGAGTCGGGCACCGCGCTTTCCTCGTTGATGGGACCCGGCTCGCACGGGTCAACCTATGGCGGTAACCCGCTGGTTTGTGCCGCCTCGCTGGCTGTGTTGCAGGAAATCCGCGAGAAGGAACTCGCCACACATGCTATTCTCATGGAGGTGCGCATCCGCGAAACGATACGCTCGTGGAAACTCCCGGTCATCACAGAAGTGCGCGGCCATGGACTTTTGCTAGGCGTCAGCCTCGAACCGGACTTCATTCCCACACCCGATGGCAAAACCCCAGCGCTCGTCGTGGTGGCCAAGCTCATGGAGCGCGGACTGTTACTCCCGCCTGCCGGCCCTCACACCCTCCGTTTGTTACCCCCGCTTAACGTCACCGAAGCCGAAATTGACGAGGCCCTCGCCATCCTGAAGGAGACCTTGGTTGATCTAACGACTGGTCTATAACACCACCCTGCTAAGCTCTAACTGATTTTTCCCATGCATCACCTCCTCTCTATCGAACAACTCAGCGCCAAGGAAATCCACAAGCTACTTGAATCCGCCGCCCATCTCAAACTCCAGCGTGGTCGTGATGGGCAACAACTCGCTGGTCAAACATGGGCGTTGATTTTCACGAAATCATCGACGCGCACCCGAGTTTCCTTTGAGGTCGGTATCCGCGAACTCGGCGGGTTTCCGATGTTTCTCTCAAAAAATGACATTCAACTCGGTCGAGGTGAGCTCATCAAGGACACCGCGCGCGTCCTCGGGCGCATGGTCCACGGTGCCATCATACGCACCTACGCCCAGCAGGATGTCGTGGAGTTCTCGCAATACTCAGGCATTCCGACCATCAACGCGCTCACCGATGACGAGCATCCCTGCCAGATTCTAGCAGACTTGTTGACCATCCATGAAACCCTCGGGGGTTGGGGCGGGCGCAAGATAGCTTTCATTGGGGACGGGTTTTCTAACATGACGCGTTCATGGATGTGGGCGGCCAAGCACCTTGGGTTTGAGCTATCGATAGCATCGCCGGTGGCCTGCCAGCCGCCAGCGGAGTTTTTAGCGGCACTTGATGCGCCGAACGTTTCTGTGACGAGCGATCCCATGGTCGCCGTGCAGGGAGCGCACGTCGTCAACACGGATGTCTGGCTTTCCATGGGCCAGGAAAACCAACCCCACAAGGAACGCGAGTTCGCAGGCTTCGAGCTCAACTCCCAACTCCTCGCCCAAGCCGTGCCCGATCACATGGTGCTGCACTGCCTGCCTGCCTACCGTGGCAAAGAAATCAGCGATGAAATTCTTGAACGGCATGCGAACACAATCTTCCAACAAGCCGAAAACCGCCTTCACGTTCAAAAAGCCATCCTCGTCGCGCTTACCCGCTAACCGCTGCGATGCGGTTCGTGATGATTCACCTTGATACTCTATGAAAATAAACTTCACTTCCGTTCTAACGGTATTACTGGTGGTGTGTGGAGTGTTTGCGACGCTGCTCGTCACGGCCTGCCACCCGAAAAAGACAAGCAGCGCCCCCGCGGCATCTGCGCCGCGTGAGGTGACGATTCAGCGGGCCGCATTGGTTTCACATCAGGCGAGCGAGGAGGTGGTGGGCACCGTGCGCTCGAAGCAACGAGCTGTGATCGAAGCTAAAGTCAGTGGTCGTCTCCTCCAATACCTTGTTGCTCCGGGGCAATCGGTGAAATCCGGTGAGTTGTTAGCTGAGTTGGATGTGCAGGAAATCCGAGCCAAGCGAGAACAGGCACTGGCAATGGCAGACCAGGCGCGCCGCGATTTGGGCCGGCAAGAGCAACTCGTCGTTAGCAAGGCCACCAGCCAGCAGGATCTCGACGCCGCTGCCGCACGCGTCAAGGTAACGGCCGCCGGCCTCAGCGAGGCAGAAACCATGTTAGGCTATGCGCGCGTCACCGCACCTTTCGAGGGTGTGATTACCCGGAAATTCGCTGATCTGGGAGATTTGGCCATGCCCGGCAAGCCACTCATGGAAATGGAATCTCCGGTACACCTGCGGTTTGAGACGGACCTGCCGGAAAGCCTGATAGGCAGAATTCTTCCTGGGGCCAAACTTGCCGTCACCATCTCATTCTTGCCCAAACCGCTCATGGCCACCGTCTCGGAAATCTCGCCGGTGGCCGATGCGGTGAGCCGCACGTTTCTCGTCAAGCTCGACCTGCCCGCAGAGGCTGGGGTGCGCGCCGGGCAATTCGGGCGGGTGGCTGTGCCCGTTGGGGAAACCCAGTTGTTGATAGTTCCGCGTCATTCTGTGGTCAAGCGCGGGCAGATGGAGATGGTTTTTGTGGTAAAGGAGAAGCGAGCCACGCTGAGGCTTGTGAAAACCGGCAAGCTGATGGGTGATCAGATGGAGATTCTCTCCGGGATAGAACCCGGGGATTCCGTGGTGGCCGACGATGCGTCACAGCTCACTGACGGGCAATCCGTGATCGTACAGCCATGAGTGATTCCTCATCCCATTCACGTCCGCTTGGTATCGCGGGGCGCATCGCTGCGGCCTTCATCGATTCCAAACTCACGCCGCTCATCATCATCGCCGCCGTGCTGTTAGGTATGGCTGCCATCGTGCTGCTGCCGCGCGAGGAAGAGCCCCAGATCAAGGTGCCCATGGTCGATGTGAGTGTCGCCATGCCGGGCTCTAGCGCGAAAGAAGTGGAGGAACGCGCGACGCGGCCGATGGAGAAGTTGTTATGGGAGATTCCGGGTGTGGAGTATATCTATTCCACCTCGCGTGACAGCGAGTGCTTTATCATCGTGCGCTTCAAGGTGGGTGAAGACCCGCAAAGTAGCCTCGTCAAACTCACCGAAAAATTGCGTTCAAACTTTGACCGCATTCCACCCGGTGTGAGTTGGCCGTTGATCAAGCCCAAAAGCATCGATGATGTGCCTATTCTCGGGTTGACGTTTCACAGCGCCCGGTACGATCACCTGACGTTGCGGCGACTCGCTGCGCAAGTTGAAGAATCGATCAAGCAGGTTCCCTTTGTGGCGGAGACCACCCTCATTGGAGGTGCGCGTAAAGCCGTGCGCGTGATCCTCGATCCCACTCGCTTGGCCTCGCGCGGCCTCAGCCCGGCGGGCATCGTGCCCATGCTCCAACAATCTAACCGCCAGTTCCGCGCTGGCTCCATCACCACTGCCAACCGCGAGGTGCTCGTGGAAACCGGGGCTTTTTTAAAATCCGCCGATGACGTGGGCAACGTGGTCGTCGGCGTGTACAGCGCCCGCCCGGTCTATCTGAAGGAAGTGGCCGAGGTGGTCGATGGCAGCGAGGAAGCTCATCAATATGTGCTCTTTGGTTCCGGCTCCCAGATTGAGGAGCCAGCTGTTACGCTGAGTCTCGCCAAACGACCGGGTGCCAATGCCATCGTTGTGGCCGACGAAGTGATGCGCAAGGTGGAGCTCCTCAAAGGCACGCTCATTCCTGCCGATGTCACCGTGGACGTCACGCGTAACTACGGGGCCACGGCAGCGGAGAAATCCAACGAATTGTTATTGCACATGGCCATCGCCATTTTCAGCGTCACGCTGCTTATTTGGCTGACTCTCGGGTGGCGAGAGTCGGGCATCGTGGCCGTGGCCATTCCGGCGACGTTGGCGCTCACGTTGTTAGTATTTTATTTGTATGGTTTTACACTGAACCGCATCACGCTCTTTGCGCTGATATTTTCTATCGGTATCCTTGTCGATGACGCCATCGTGGTGGTGGAAAACATCGTGAGGCACTTTCATTTACCAACCAACAAAGGTCGTGGCTGGGCGGCCATCGCCATCGATGCCGTGAACGAGGTGGGTAATCCGACTATTCTTGCGACGTTTGCGGTGATAGCGGCAGTGTTGCCCATGGCTTTTGTGGGTGGGCTCATGGGGCCGTACATGCGGCCCATTCCTATCGGTGCGAGTGCGGCCATGTTTTGGTCGCTGCTCATTGCTTTCATCGTCACTCCTTGGGCGTCTATCCGGATTTTGGGTTGGGGCAAAAAATACAGGGTGCTTCAGCGAGCGGCAGGCAGTGCGCCGCAAGCTGCCGAGGAGATACCTCACATCGCCGCGCATGCCTCGGAGCACGAGGAAGATTTTTTCACGCGTCTTTATCGGCGGGTGATGGAGCCGTTGATTCACCACGGTGGTTGGCGATGGGCATTTCTAGGTGGGATCACATTGTTATTGTTAGCGTCATTTGCCACGGTGGGCATCGGTTGGGTGAAGGTGAAAATGTTGCCATTTGATAACAAGAGTGAGTTTCAGGTGATATTGAACATGCCCGAGGGAGCCTCGCTAGAACAAACCACGGCCGTGGCGCGTGAAATGGCAGCGTCCATGCGCAACGAGCCGGAAGTGACGCACTGGCAGATCTATGCTGGCACGGCATCGCCGTTTAATTTTAGCGGTTTGGTGCGCCATTACTTCATGCGTCGGGGAGCCAACGTTGCCGACATCCAGGTTAATCTTGTCCCCAAGCACGATCGCACGGCTCAAAGCCACGACATCGCCAAGCGCGTGCGCCCGCGCCTAACGGAAATAGCTGGGCGCTATCAGGCGCGCGTCGCCGTAGCCGAAGTGCCGCCAGGGCCGCCGGTTCTGCAGACCCTGGTTGCGGAAATTTACGGGCCAAACGAAGAATCGCGCCTCAAGCTAGCAGAAAAAGTAAAGGTCATCTTCAAGGAGACGCCCGGAGTGGTCGATGTTGATTGGTATCATGAGGCCGACCAACAGAAAGACCGCCTGGTGATCGACAAAGAAAAGGCGGCCCTCCACGGCATCAGCGCAGCGACCATATCCCAAACGCTCAAAATCGCCGTTGATGGCGAGACGATCGATTTGCTTCACCAGCCGACCGAAAAGGAAGACGTCAATATCCGCCTTGAGATTCCGCGCTCGGCCAAAACCACGACTGACGAGTTGTTAGCCTTGCGAGTGCGTTCTGGCGATGCCAACGCGCTGCCCGAACCCGGAGCCACGGCCGCCCCGCTAGTTCCGATGCGTGAGCTCGTGAAGATAGAGCGCGGCATAGTCGAGAAAAGCCTGTATCACAAAAACCTGATGCCCGTGACGTATGTGATCGGTGACGTTGCGGGCGTGGTGGAAAGCCCGGTGTATGCCATTCTCAAGATGAACGAGGCGTTGCGTCAGCTCGACACGCGTGGGTTTGGTGGCAGTGGGGCGACGCTCAAGATTCACAATGCGAGCATGCCATTTTCCGATGCCGAGCCGTCGCTCAAATGGGATGGCGAGTGGCATATCACGTTAGAAGTGTTTCGCGATTTGGGAAGTGCCTTCGCCGCCTGCTTGATTTTGATCTATGTGCTCATGGTCGGGTGGTTCCGCAGTTTCATCACCCCGGCCATCGTCATGATCGCCATTCCGTTTTCGCTCATTGGCATTCTTCCGGTCCATGGTCTCATGGGAGCGTTCTTCAGCGCCACAAGCATGATAGGCTTCATGGCCGGTGGTGGAATCGTCGTTAGAAACTCGATCATCCTCGTGGATTTCATCGAACTGCGCCTGCGCGAGGGTATGGCTCTGAGCGAGGCGGTCATCGATGCGGGGGCCGTGCGGTTTCGCCCGATGCTACTCACGGCCATGGCCGTCATCGTGGGTGCCGCGGTGATTCTAGCCGACCCCATTTTTCAGGGCTTGGCCATCGCCCTGATGGCGGGCGAAGTCGCCAGTCTGCTCATCAGCCGCATGGCCGTGCCCGTGCTTTATTATTGGTTTCATCACCGCCAGCATGCCTGACGCCCGATTTTTTATAGGCGATAAAAACCGGGCGCGAGGCCATGGGCAGACGGCCTGAGGTGAGCACCGAGTGCCGGTGTGGCCAATGAGCCGAGCCGATCATGCCAGCGTGAGGTGCCCTCGCCCTAAGGGGGTGCCGAAGTCGTAATCGCCCTATAAACAATCGATTGCAAAAGCTCACTCGCGAAATGCGTGCTCGCATATCCAACCGATTCCCCCCTCAAAAAATTGGAAGGCACCCGTCGTGACGCGACTGCTTGCTTTTCAAGCCAATGCGTCGATGAGCGCGAAAAGGGCGCGACAATGCTTCGGAAAGGCGAAGTAAATACCGATGCAAGTTTTTAAAATTTTAGCCTGTGGAACCCTTGTGGAATAGGGCACCCCCCGGAAGAATATTAGAAATGCTCAAAAACTTTTTCCCACGGTGGGGTCGGGTGGACAGAGTGCTCGCCGCACCGCAAAGCGCCGCTCGGATGAGCGGGTTGGGGTGCTAACGAATATATTTTTTACATCAGAGGCATCCATCATCCATCATGCAATCAGCGGCAACCATCAAACCATCAGTGCAGGTCAAGGCGAATAACAGAAAGAAATCATTATCTGCGGGAGCGGGCTGGTCGGGGGTCTGTGACAGGTTACGCGAGTCGGTGGGAGAGGATGCGTTTGCGCGGTGGTTTCGGAGTGCTGAGTGGGTTGGGGCTGAAGAGGGAGTGGGCACCATCACCGTGCCCGGGGAAATTCACCAAGTGTGGATAGAAGCTAACTATCTGCCAGAACTCACGGTGGCGGTGAACCAAATTTTTGATGATGTGCGCGACGTCAATGTCGTGGTCGCCGAGGCGCAGGGCGTGGTGGGTGAGGGTCAATTACCGCGAGCCCAAGCGGCGCGGCCGACCCGGGTAGCCGCGCTGGAAGGCGAGGCGTTAGAGCGGCGCATCAAGGTAGCTGGGCTCAATCACGCGCACACCTTCGCGAGTTTCGTGGTGGGAGCTAACAACCAATTTGCGCATGCCGCCTGTGAGGCGGTGGCCAAGAAAATCGGGATTGGTTACAACCCGTTGTTCATCTATGGGGGGCCAGGTCTTGGCAAGACCCACCTGATGCAGGCCATCGGCCATGAAATTTTGAGTCGTCAGCCGGCGTCACGCGTGATCTATCTGACGTGTGAGAAATTCACTAACGAGTTTATTGATTCGGTGCGACGCGGAGATTTAGAGAAATTTCGGCGTCGTTACCGGAGTGCGGACGTGCTCTTGATCGATGACATTCAGTTTTTAGCGGGTAAGGATAGGTCGCAGGAAGAATTTTTTCACACGTTTAACACATTATTGGATGGGAGAAACCAGGTGGTATTGACGTGTGATCGGCCGGCATGTGAGATCAAGAAGCTTGAGCCGCGGATGATATCGCGGTTTGAATGTGGGTTGACGGTTGAAATGCAAGCGCCGCAGATGGAGACGCGATTGGCGATTTTGCGCAAGAAGTCGTTGGACTGGAAAGTGAGGGTTGACGAGTCGGTATTGTTATTTTTGGCGGAGAAGATACGGACGAACGTGAGGCGATTGGAAGGGGCCTTGATGCGAGTGGCGACGTACGCGTCGTTGGCAGGAGAGAGTGTGACGGTGGACAAGGTAGAGCATTTGTTGCGAGATTTGATTCGAGAGGAGGGCAGTCGCCAGGTTAACATTGATGCCATCCAAAAGGCCGTCGCCGAGCATTTCGATGTCCGCCTCGTGGACATGACCAGCCGCCGCCGCCCGGCTAGCATCGCCTTTCCCCGCCAGATTGCCATGTACTTGAGTCGTTCGCTCACCAAGGGATCGCTCATGGAAATTGGCGAGGCTTTTGGCGGGCGCGATCATGGCACGGTCATCCACGCGTGCAAGAAGGTCACCGAGTGCATCGACCAGCAGAGCGAAATCAAGGAAACCGTGGCGCGCATCGAGGCGCAACTGAGGCGCTGATGCGGATAGGTTCGTGAGATTCTTCGTCGAAATTCACAGAAGGCTTGCCAAGGGGCGGTGAAAGCGGAAACTGCTCGCTTCAACTACCCGGTTCCCATTCATGAAGTTTCGCATTTCCAAGGAAGCATTTCTCGACGGCCTACAAAAGGTCCAGCATGTGGTCAGTTCGCGCACGACCCTGCCGATTTTATCTAACGTGCTGATTGTTGCCAAGGATGGGCGCATTCGTTTTACCACGACGGATTTAGACGTGGGCATCACGGGCTCGGTGGAAGCCGAGATTGAGCGTGAGGGGGCCACGACGTTGCCGGCGAAGCGGTTGGTGAGCATCGTGAAAGAGCTCCCATCGAGCGAGGTCGAAGTATCGGTGGACGCGAAGAACCATGCCTCGATACGCAGTGGTCCGTCGTATTTCAAAATTATTGGCTTGGGAGAAGCGGAGTTTCCGCCGTTGCCGGATTTTGCGGGGTCCAAGGAGTTTAAAATTCCGCAGATTGTCATGCGTGACGGGTTGCGTAAAACGGCGTACGCGATATCTAACGATGAGACACGGTACGTGCTCAACGGGGTTTTCACGTCGTTTCATGACGGGAAGATGACGCTAGTGGCGACGGATGGTCGTCGATTGGCCATGGTTGACGCGGATTTGGAATTTCCGGCATCGCACGCGACCGACGTGATTATTCCGAGCAAGGCGGTGCAGGAACTCCAACGGTTGTTAGGAGAATTGGGTGAGGTGCATGTCAAGCTCAGCGAGAGTCAGATTTCTTTTGCGATAGGAGACAGTTTGTTGTGCAGCAAGCTGATTGAGGGGAACTATCCGAATTATCGTCAGGTGATACCGGGAGACAGCAACGAGCGAGTGGTGATAGGGCGGGAGGCGCTTTTGGAGACCGTGCGGCGTGTGTCGCTGTTATCGTCGGAGAAATCCAACTCGGTCAAATTGGTTTTCAGCGAGAATCGTATTGAAGTGACGGCCAACTCGCCGGACGTTGGAGAGGCGCAGGAATCGATGGACGTGATTTATCAAGGACCGCCGATGCAGATCGCATTTAACCCGGAGTTTTTGCAGGCACCGTTGCGCAATTTGGACAGCAACGATGTTTATTTGGATCTCATTGATGAAATGAGCCCTGGGGTGTTGCGCATTGAAGGCTCGTTTCTTTACGTGCTCATGCCGATGCGCGTGACGAACTGAGCGCGTGGTTGAGTTGGAGCGTGGTGAGTCGCGGCGCGCATGGCGTGTCCGCGATGCCTGTGGGAGGAATCTGAGGAAAATCCAGTGGTTGGTGGGTTTGTGCGGGCACCGGGCATTTTTGTTTCTGGGTTTAATGGGCTTGCCGAGTGTGGCGGCGGCGCTAAGTTCGCGCAGTTCTGCCACCACCCATGTCACTCATTTCCACAATTTTGCAGGTGATCGTGTTGATTGTCGTCGTTTTGGCGGTTTTCAACATCATTATTTTTGTTCACGAGCTTGGTCATTTTTTAGCGGCCAAATGGCGAGGGGTTCAGATTGATCGCTTTCAGATATGGTTTGGCAAAGCGATATGGAAAAAGAAAATCAAGGGAGTTGAGTATGGGCTGGGTTGGATACCGGCGGGCGGATTTGTGGCGCTGCCGCAGATGGCGCCCATGGAGGCGATAGAAGGGGCGTCGCCTGAACGAGCAGGGTTGCCGGCCATCAGTCCGATGGACAAGATCATCGTGGCCATTGCCGGGCCGTTATTTTCGATGCTGCTGGCCTTGCTATCGGCCGTGTTCGTTTGGCAAGTTGGCAAACCGGCGGATTTCATTGCCAGTCAGGTGGTGGGAGAGGTATTGGCAGAGAGTCCAGCGGCCAAGGCGGGCATTTTGCCAGGGGACAAGATCACGCACATCAACGGCAAGCCGGTGAATGGTTTTGCCGGGTCACTCGACAGCATCACCGAGGGGATTATCCTGAGCCAAGGCAAAGAGATCGAGTTCACCATCGAGCGCAAGGGGCTGGCCACGCCGCTCACGCTGGTATCGGCGTTTGAGACGCCAAAAACCCAATGGTTTCAGCGCACTGGTCTGCGCCAGATCGGCATTGGCCCGGAATACGACCACCTCGAATTCGGGTCCATCCTCAAAGGAAGCCCGGCTGAGAAAGCCGGATGCAAGGTGGGCGACACGCTGGTTTCCATGAATGGCAAAAAGTTTGTGGATGACGCGGCGGCCATCGCGTTCATCAAATCTATCGGTGAGAACCCGATTGCTTTTGAAATTTTGCGACGCGGGCAACTCGTCGCTCTCACCCTGACGCCGCAGGTTCCGGCCTCCCCAGCGGGTAAGGGGCCGATGTTAGGCATTGGTTTTTACAGTGTGCCCTACCAGAGTCGTGGGCTCGTCCATCCTGGCCCGATCCAACAGGTGTCCGACACCCTGCGCATGATGTGGGTCACTATTTCGAGTGTGGCGGCGCGGGATTCCAGCGTGGGAGTCGGGCACTTGAGCGGGCCGCTGGGTATTGGTACGCTGCTCTATCAATTTTTGCAGATGGAGGACGGCTGGCGGCGAGTTTTTGCGTTCATGGTGTTGTTCAACGTGAATTTGGCGGTGTTGAACATGATGCCCTTTCCCGTGCTTGATGGTGGCCACATCACGCTGGCCATTTTGGAAAAAATCTTTGGTCGGCCGGTGAAGGCGAGGGTTTTGGAGGTCTTACAAACGACGTGTGCGTTGGCCCTGATTTCGCTGATGCTCTTTGTGTCGAGCAAGGACGTAGGGGCGTTTTTTGGACACCGCACCAGCGCGGGGCAGGAAATCGTCTTTCCGCAGAATTGAGCGGTCGGCTCAGGGCGCGAACAAGACCTTGCCCGCGCGCCCTGGTGCATCCAACCGTGCCAAGGCATCTTGAAACGCATCTAGGGCAAAGGTGGCCTCGACGGGTTGCACGAGGCGGCCGGAGGTCACCCGGGTGGCGAGATCTTGATAGACTGAGTTGACCTCATCGAGCGGGGCGTGTTCGATCCAGCGGGTGAGCCACAACCCGCAGACGCGGATGTCGCGGAAGATGATCAGGCCGTTAGGCAGGGTGAGCGGCTTGCGGCCCATGGCCCCGTAGGTGATATGGGAGGCGCTTTCTTGCAGCAACTTCATGAGTCGCAACGCGCTGTCGCCGCCCACGGCATTGAATGCGAGGGTGGCATTGGCCCCGCCGAGCACCGCCTTGGCGGCGAGGAATCCCTCGTCGTTATCGGTGAATACGTGGTCCGCCCCGAGTTGCACGAGTTCCTCCGCCACTTCGGCCCGGCGCACAAAAGAAATCGTGCGGATTCCTAGATCGCGTGCCAGTTGGATGACGCACCGGCCGACGGCAGAATTGCCGAGGTTTTGGACGATCCAATCGCCGTGGCTGAGCCGGGCAAATCCGTGGAGCAAGCGCCAAGCGGTTGCCGGGTTGACTTTGAGCATGGCGGCTTGGACCGGGTCGATATCGGGTGGCAGTTTGAACAATGAGGCCGCGGGAACCGTCGTGTAGGTCGCCCAGGTCGAGGCGCGACGGAGAAACATGACCCGATCGCCTGCGGAAAAATCATCTGAGTTGCTGGCCACCACCACCCCGCACCCTTCGATGCCGGGAATGGCTGGCAGCGGTGGCTTCACGCCGTAGGTGCCTTCGATGGTATTGAGGTCGGCCGGATTGATTGGGGCCGCTAACAATCGCACGGCCACCTCGCCGACTCCTGGGGCTCGCAGTGGGCACCCTTCGATTTCTAGGACATCAGTGGGTTTTCCGGTTTGGTTAAAAATCAATTGTTGGCCGAGTGGGTGGGTGGCGGATTCGCTCATGCGGGGAAGGTGGCACAGGAATGGCGTTCGCCAAGTCGGAAAAAGTCAGGTGAGCGGGGGATCATCTAGCGCTTGCAAATACGAGGCTGACGGGTCATGGAAGAAGCCGCCCTGGGTAGCGGCGGATTTTCCATGACACTTGAGATTTTCCTCACTCTGTTGGTCATAGCGCTCACGCTGGTTGCGTTCATTCGCGAGTGGGCCTCGCCCGACGTGCTTGCCCTTTCGATTCTCTGTTTGGTGGTGGCGCTCGGGTTGGTCGATCCGGTGAAGATGACCGAGGTGTTTAAAAACGAGGCCCCGCTGACGATAGCGTCGCTCTTTGTCATTGGCGGCGCGCTAGAACATTCTGGGGCCGTCGATCACATCGGACGCGTCCTGCGCGACCGGCTTTCGGGCAACATCCGCTGGGCCATTCTCTCGTTTTCGATTCTCACGGCGTTTTTCAGCGCGTGGATGAACAACACGGCCATTGTGGCCATTCTGCTGCCCGTCACGCTCGGGTTTGCGCGCTCCAAGGACATTCCGGCGTCGCGTTTGCTCATGCCGCTTTCTTACGCCTCTATCTTGGGTGGCTGTTGTACGCTCATCGGCACATCCACCAATCTTTTAGTCAACGGGGCGCTGCGTGATCTCAAAGTGGCCCCCATGTCGATGTTTGAGCTCGCTCCGCTAGGGATTCCGCTGGCCGTGGTCGGGATCGCCTATCTCACGTTTGCTGGTCCGAAACTCATTCCCGCGCGCTCGTCGATCACAGGGAGCTTGGATATCGACCACCGCACCACGCCGCTCTATCACGTCCTGATTGGCAGCCAGTCCACCCTGATTGGTCAGCCGTTTTCACAGAGTGCGCTGGCCAGCCGAGCTGATGGCATCCATGTCATGGAGGTGCGCCGCAATGGCGCGCGGGTCATGCAGCCGCTTTCGGCCATCACGGTGGAAAAGAATGACCGGTTTCTCATTGCGCTGCATAGGCGGCGTGGGGGCGCGGCCAAACCGGCGGCATTGATTGCCGACATCGGTGCCGAGTTGTTATCAACCGTTGAGGGAATCGTCACGGAGTTGGTCCTCTGCGAGGAATCATCGCTCAACGGGTTCACGCTGGCTGATGCGGACTTTCGCCAGCGCTATAACAGCGTGGCCCTCGCCGTCCACCGCCACGGCATGAACATCACCAGCCGCATCGCCGAGCTCCCCTTGGAAACCGGTGACACGCTGCTTGTCATCACCGCGCGCAACAACCTCGAAGCTCTTGAGTCCACTCACGACTTCGTCATGACCGACACGCCCGACGAGCCCCCGCCTGGGCAAACGCGCCACCATCGCCCGTATCACGTTATTCTCGCCTGGGCGTCACTCGTTGGGGTCGTGCTAGTGGCCACCCTGACGGATTATTTTCACCGCATTCATCCGGCGGTGCCCGCCATTCCCATTCATTATGCCGCGATGGTCGGTGCGCTTGCCTTGTTATGGCTGCGTGTGGTGACGCCGCGCGAGGCGTATGCCAGCATTGATTGGCAGGTATTGTTGATGCTTTACGGGTTGTTAGGGCTTGGGATGGCGATGCAGAACACGGGCACCGCCGAGTGGCTGGCCCGCGGCATGGTGGATTTGGCCGAGCATCTCGTCGCGCGGGAAAACCTACCGATGGTGATGCTATGGTTGGTGTTTTTGCTGACGCTTTTGATCACCGAGGTGCTTTCCAACAACGCCACGGCCGTGATGATGATCCCCATCGTTGTCACCTTGGCCGGCGAGCTCGGGGTGAATTCCCGCCCGTTTATCATAGCCGTGACCGTCGCGGCATCGACAGCCTTTGCCATGCCCATGGGCTATCAAACCCACCTGATGATTTACGGGCCAGGGGGGTATCGATTTAGCGACTTCCTGCGCGTCGGCATTCCCCTGGATCTGATCTGCTGGGTCATCGGTTGTTTGCTCATTCCCATCATTTGGCCGTTCTACTAGGCGAATCCGTCCACCGCGTGGCGAGCAACCGCCGACACGCAGCCCACAAATCCCCGAGAAAGCGCATTTTTTTCCCCTCCGTTCTTGTGAAAACGCAAAAGGTCATCAGTCTGGCATCCGATCGAAGAAGCTGCGCCATGATATCCGAGCACCCGTTTCAGACGCTTTTTGCCACCCTTGGGCATCTTCCCGCAGTGCATGCGGCGTCGGTGAACCGTCAGGCGTATGAGGTTCTAGCGGAAATCTTGGCGGTGCCAGTTGATCAAGCCGGACGATGCATCCTGCTGCGCGCGCCTAGGGCCGGGCATGGCAAGACCCACTTGCTTTCTCGCATCCAGCACCAACTCGGATCCAGCCACGAGTTCATCCCACTGCATGCGGCGTTTGGTTGTCAGATCGATGCGGCCACCGTTTTGGATGATGCGTTGCGTCGATTGTTGCGGCCGCTGCCGGCCTCGGGCAGGGCGTGCGCGTTAGATCGGGTTTCTCGTCGGCTTTTTGCCATGGCGTTGGTGACGTTGGTGGAATCTGAGGAAGTGCCATGCCATGACCGGGAAGTGGCGATCGAGGCGTTGCGCATGCGACCGATTGAGGTCTTTGATTTTCATCACCCGGATGCCGTGACCGCGCATTGGGTGAGGGAAAACTTTGAGAAGCTTGGGCAGCGGTTCAGTGTGGTGTTGGCGCAACGCGGGAACCTGCCTATCCGCGAAGTGGCGTTTTGGGTGGATGCGTTGTTCCACTTCATGGCCACGCCGGTGGAAAATTCGACGCGTTTGCGCGTGTTGACCGACGCGGTTCACGGCGGTCATGTGAGCAATGGCGTGTTGCTTGCCCGGCTGGAAGCCTTGCTTGGGCTCTTGGCCTTGCTCGGGCGCGTGGTGCTTGTGGCCGACAATCTCGACGGGTTTTCCTCTGATGAATCCGCGGCCTTGAAGTTTGCGGCCTTTCTCGGGGCCTTGCGCCAGTCTGTCGGGCGGCTCGATGTGATTCTTTCGCTCAACCAGGATATCTGGGAGAGCGCCTTTGTCCCTCGTCTCAGCGGCGGCTTGTCCGACCGGCTCACTGAGGTGGTCATCGAACTGAAGCCGTTGGCGGATGATGAAATGCTAGATTTATTGGAAGCGCGCGTGCCGGGCCTGGGTAAGCGCGTGTTTGATCAAATGGATCGCACGGTGCTTGGCCAGCATGCGCGCGGTCTGATCCGTGCGGCTGGGGTGGCGTGGTTGCGAGCGTCGGCCATGGATGAGCTTGTCATTCCTAAGCTGACAGTGGCTTCGCCATTTCAAATTGTGACGGATGAGGCCGTGATCATCGAGCCGCCGCAAGCCGGCAAGGTTTCCGGGCCGGATGCTCCATTGCCCACGGAAGTGGTGGCAGAGCCTCCGGTGGCCGCCGCCGCCGATAGGGTGGATGGCATGTTGCGCGAGTTTCTCGACCGCTACGGTCCGACTAAGCCGTGAAAAAAATCATAAACCCCTTGCGAATCGGGGGGCTTTGGGGACTAACTCAGGTGTCATCGGCATGAGCAATCCCACCACTGAACTCGAGGCACCTGATAGTATCGGTCGTGCCGCCCAAGCGGCCCAAGCGTACCAAGGAGCCACCGACGACCTCGTCGGCGAGCGCATGGTTCTCAACATGGGCCCGTCCCACCCGGCAACCCACGGCGTGCTGCGCCTGGTGCTCGAATTGGATGGTGAGCTTATTCACAAGGCTGACCCTGACATTGGGTTTCTGCATCGCGGGGATGAGAAAATCGCCGAGAGCATGCACTACAATCAGTTTGTGCCCTACACGGATCGCTTGGATTACCTGGCTCCCTTGGCCAACAATGTGGCCTATGCCTGTGCCGTGGAAAAACTCATGGGTTGGACGCTCCCGCCGCGCGGTCAAGCGCTGCGCGTCCTGTGCTGCGAGCTTGCGCGGTTGTCGTCGCATTTTCTTGGGGTGGGCGTGTGTGCGATGGATGTGGGCGCGATGACGGTATTTCTCTACACGATGACCGAGCGTGAAAAGGTCCACAACCTCTGTGAGCAACTCACCGGCGCGCGCTTCACCACCTCATACACTCGCGTCGGCGGCCAACTCCGCGACATGCCCGCTGGCTTCGAATCAAGCGTGCGCCAGTTCCTCGACGAATGTCTCGTGACGCTGGGTGAAATCTCCAAACTCCTCGATACCAACAAGATTTTCCTCGACCGCATGGTGGACATCGGCGTCATCACGCGCGAGTCGGCCATTGCCTGGGGGCTGACCGGGCCGAACCTGCGCGCTTCGGGCGTGCCGCGTGACCTGCGCAAGGACCGGCCGTATTTGGGCTACGAGAACTATACGTTTGATGTGCCGGTGGCCGCCGAGGGTGATTGTTACGCGCGCTATCAGATTCGGATGGAGGAAATCCGGCAGTCGGTGAGGATTTGCCGGCAGGTGCTCGACACGATGCCGAGCGGGCCGGTGAATGTGAGTCACGCGAAGGGGGTTTTGCCGAACAAGGAGAAGGTGATGATGTCCATGGAGGAACTCATTCATCACTTCATCGTCTCGACTCAAGGGATAGCCGCGCCCGCCGGGGAGGTTTACTTTGCCGCCGAAAACCCTAAAGGCGAACTGGGGTTTTATATTCATTCCAAGGGTGGGGGGGTGCCCTATCGTTTGAAAATCCGTAGTCCCTCGTTCTGCAACCTCTCCATCGTCTCGCGCTTGCTGCCCGGCCACATGGTGTCGGATATCCCCGCCATCCTCGGCTCACTCGACTTCGTCATGGGCGAGTGCGATAGATAAATCAGCGCTTATTTGTTGTTTTGATAGAATAGCTTCGCCCCAACCCTCCGCACCGGTCCATGTCTCATCCACCGCCCGCAGCACAAGCCGCCACGCACGCGACACCCGACACTCGGGTTTTTGCGCCATTTGAAATCACTCCGGAATTGGAAGCAGCGGCTGACGCGAGCATCGTTCACTATCCGGTGAGCAAGCGATCCGCGTTGCTGCCATTACTTCACCTGGTGCAACAAAAGTTCGGTTATATCGCTGATGCCGCTATCGCTTGGGTCGCTCAAAAACTTGATCTCGAGCTGGTCAAAGTGCTTGAGGTGGTCACGTTTTACCCCGGTTTCCGCCAATCG
>JBDLWH010000310.1:0-3822 GCA_039804325.1 Verrucomicrobiota bacterium | reverse complement strand
TCCCGGCTCCCATGATTTTCACGCCTTTGCCGCGTATCGCGGCAACGAAGCGCCTGACATGAATTGGACGCGCACCCTGCATCGCACGAAATTGCAATCCCTGCCCGACGGCTACCGCATCACGTTTGTCGGCGAGGGCTTCCTCTATAAAATGGTGCGCCTGCTCACTGGTGCCGCCGTCCATGCCGCCCACGGCCGAATCTCACTCGCTCATCTCGCCGCCTTGCTCGACCAAGCGCCCAACCTCCCGTTAGGCAAATCCCCACTCTGCGCTCCAGCCGACGGACTTTTCCTCCAAGACGTCCTCTATCCGTCATCTGCCTCATCCCTCGAGGATTTTACCATCTAGCAACTCGCGCGCCCGCAACGAAATGATCATTTGTCTGTAATGACCATTTGTCTGTCACTCTGTCTGGGCCTGATGTTGCGTCATGAGCGTGGCCAAATCATCGGCGGCCAGCTCGCTGAATGCCCGCAGGCGAGCGAGGGCGGCCTTGTTGAGAAAATCTCGGCTTCGGTTAGGTGACGCGAGCAAATCGATTTCCAAGAGGATGCGCGGGCCAGCCGGAGTGGCCACCACGGGATAGAGCGGGCAGCGCCGGTCATTGGCCACCTCGGTGCGTGTTGCGACAGCGGCGCAATGGGAGCCGCGAAACACATGCGTGATGGTCGGACTTTGGGGATTTAGGTGGGCCCCGGTCATTTCGTAACCGAGATTCTGAAGCAACGTGGCGTTGCTATCAGGCGTGCTCAAGCGGGCCGTGAAACGCAGCGCGGCCACAAGATCCCCGGCTTCTATGGCCTGCAGCCACGACGCGACGAGTTGGCGCGATGCCTCATCAGCAGGCGCTTCAGATAACGGAAAATGATCGAGTATAACACTGTCAGTTAGCGCCGTTTCTATCCATTTTTTTGGCCACCGCAGGGATTCGTTATTCGACCATGTGAGGCATGAGGCTTTGGCTTCGGGGCATGGTTCGGGGGCCCAGCACCAGCCGTTAGGCGATTTTTCAAAATAGAAGATACGAAGATCCAGGCGTTCCGGGTGCTGGGCGCTGAAAAACTGGCAGGCATGGGCGGAGACATCGCCGTGAGCCATCGTCGCCAAGGGCAGCACGCTGTGTACTCCTAGAGGCTCGCGCAATGACCACCAGACGCTCGCGGCCCTGAGGCACGATTGCCGGGCAACCATGGGGTTAGCGTCGAGGCGAATCAGGCGCATCAGGGCGGCGGGATTCTCGGTTTGCAACGCGGCGAATAGGTCATGGCGCGCTTGATCCGCAGTGGCTCGTGGCGCAGGCGGGTAAAGCTCAGCGAGTTGCCTGGGAAACTGCTTGAGCAACTCGGCGTCCAGATGCTCATCGGCCACGCGATCCGGGGTTTCGCCGTCAGAGAAAAAATCATCGGGGGGATCGATGCGCCAGCCGCCGTCGGGGGCTTTGATGAGTTCAAGGGCGACGAGTTCAATGCGTGGTTGCGTGGTGGGCGACGGGCATCCGGCGGGGTCCAGGCAGGCGATGGAAACGCGGGCATTCTCGCCGTCCCCCTCTGGGCGTGCTCGCGTCCGTAATACCTCATCGGCCATGAGCAGCCGCCATGGCCGATTGACCGCCCTCGCGGCATTCACTGCGCGCTCAGCGAATCTCAGGCGCAGCGGCCAATCATCGGGCAATGGTGCTGACAACCCACCGAGCAAACCTAACATTTCTGGTAGGTTCCGCTGTCGGCAGGCAGCCAGAAAGCGGTCTGCGGCTTGTTGCGCGGTGAAGCCGCGTACGGTGGTAGGCAGCAGACTCTCATGGATTGTCTGGCGCAGGCGCTCGGCTGATTGATCGCGGAGGTTTTCCAATTCGAGCGATTGTTCGCGCAGCATCCAGTTTTCGAGGATGGTGAGGCGATTGCGCAGAGATGTGGTGTGTCGGACGCCGGTGTTTTCAAATGACGCGGGCACGGGTGACGCCGCCCATCGCGTGCCGCGCTTGACCAATGCCACGGGAAAAACCTGCATATCGGCCGGGTTAAAGCCACCAACCTTGCGCACTAGCACCGCCGCCAAATCATCATCGAGCTTCACGGGCCCTACCTCGAGCGGCTCACGACCAAGGTCGCGCGCCATGCGCTCGAGACGCCGGGCGATTTCCAACCGCTTGGGACCAGTGGTTTGCGGTGCCAACGCGGTGTCACCACCGGGATCAAGGTTGAGGCTTTTGGCGCGCACTTTCTCCAAAAAATCCACAGCCGTCACGCCTGGCTCGCTGAGTGCTCCCAGTGCGCTCACGGCCAGCGCCCATAGTACGACCATCGCTTTCACGCCTGGAACTCATAACCGATTTTTGGACTAACGAAAGCGCGGATTTTCGCGCTTCACCCGCCGCGTCAGTTCGTCGTTATTCCGTAACAGCTAGAAATTCGGGGAGGCTTCCGGTTACCCCGGCGAGGCGCGGATTGGCTTCCCACGCTGAGCGATTACCGACGATGCGAGCGGCCATGCGCTTGAGGGTGTCGCCGAAGTTCATGCTCGCCATGTGTAACGGTTGCAACCGGTCGCCTATGGCGTTCGGGTTGAGGTTCCAGGCAAAGGTGAGGCGGCTATCGACCATGCCCTTTTTGTCACCCCAGATGCGCACTTCGTCAAAGCGCATATCGCCTATCCACGCGCCCTGAGCGTGGGCGCGCGCGATCCACCATCCGTCAGTGAACCATTGCAGCCGTTTGCATTCACGCAGGTCGCTCATGCCGGCCACGGCGTCATGGCCTTTCGGATAGATCGTCCAACGCACCGGCGACTCCCGCCCGTCGAATACCGAGCGGTAGCCAACCCAAAAATCCCCGCCGCAATCAACGACCGAACGCCATAACAAAATGTTAAGTGGGGTGGGCGTTTCCATCCGCCGCTCATAGATCACGCCGCGCTTGGCCAAATCCGCGTCGAATCCCGCCGAGGCCACGCGCTTGATTCCCCCACTTAACAGCACGTAGGCAGCGGCAATCCCGAGCCCCCAAGCATTGAGGCGGCGGCGTTTCGGCGCTTGCTTTTTCGTGCGTAAAAACGCCAACCACACGCACGCGACTAACATCGGCATCGTGAAAAACCAATCGATGATAAACAACTGGTTGAAGGCCACTCGATGTGGCATGAGCGGCCACCCTAACGAAGTCCCGTAAACCGTGAATCCATCAATGAGCACATGCGTGCCCCACGCCACCGCCAAAAACCACCCCGCCAGCGCCTTGCTGATTTTGTCACGCTTCCAAAGTTTGGCCATCCAGGGAGCCAGCACGTATGACCCCACGCCTATCACAACCAACGAATGACTCGGCCCACGATGCCACCAGAGCGCGTTCGCCGTGTCTAACCATGGCACGATCAACGCATCCATGTCTGGTAGCGATGCGCACATTGCTCCCCACACAAGCGCCCGATTGCCCATGCGCTTGCCTAACATCAATTCCCCGAGCGCCGCTCCCAGCACCAAATGTGTCAGTGAATCCACGCCGAAAACATGACGGAAATTTGCCAAACGCAAACCCGAAATTCACCAATGAGCGCAAACCCGCCTGCCCCGCGCCACCACCGATACCGTCAGCAGCGCCATTCAGGTCTGTCCCCCTATCGTCTTTTTCAGGTCCCCCTATCGTCTTTTCTACGGGGAGCGTCGCCATCGTGGCGGCAGGCTTCGGCATCCTGCCGAAGCCTCTTCGCAATCGCCATTCAGGCCAATCGCCATTCAGGCCTGTCCCCCTATCGTCATTTCACAGAGCTAGCCACGCTCCCTAAGAATCTCCGGCACAATCGCCATTCAGGCCTGTCCCCCTATCGTC
>JBDLWH010000309.1:0-5397 GCA_039804325.1 Verrucomicrobiota bacterium | reverse complement strand
CGAATCGACAGGAAGTTTTCATGGGGTAGGTGATGATCGAGAAGCGGAAACGCTTTCTCGCGGGGATTTCTTACAGAAAATGATTGGTGCCTGCAATGCTTTGGATTGGCGAGGTGAGCATGCCATCGGCGATGAATCTTGCGGTGCTCATGACCGTGGCGGTGACAACATCTCGCGCCATGGTCCGCTCTGTCTCGTTAGGTGTTTGAAGCCGCAGCGCCGCCGGGTCATCGGGTGAGGCTTGCTTTCCCGCTTGGTGCCGCTAGTTTTTCGAAGTTGCACAGGTTATTAACCAAATGGTTCACATGGATTCCAAGTTGCCCAGTCTGGATGCGTTGCGCATTGATCGTAGAGAAGTATCGGCGCGCAGGCGTGGCGGGTGGTGGGCGTTATGGTTATTGTTATTGCTAGCCGTCATCGGGGTGGGTGGGTGGGCGCTAGTTAGGGGACGTGGGGCAGCCGTCAAGACCGCCACAGTGCAGGTGCTCAGTGCGCCCGGCCCAACGGGACGCACGTTGCTCAATGCCTCGGGCTACGTGACGACGCGCTTGGAGGCGACGGTCTCCTCTAAAGTCACAGGAAAAGTCACCGAGGTGCTCGTCGAGGAGGGCATGAAGGTGGAAAAAGATCAAATCCTGGCAAGACTCGACGCGTCTAACGTGCATGCCGGGTTGCGCCTAGCAGAAGCGCGCCTCGCCTCGGCACGCATGAGCATGGCAGAAACCGAGCCTATGGTGCATTACACCCACGCGGAATTCAAACGCCTCACCGGATTGGAGGAGGCTCGCGCGGTGAGCCGGTCAGACCTTGCCAAGGCGGTGGCGGAGGCGCAGTGCCAACAGGCGAAGCTCGATCGCCAGAAAGCAGATGTGATCGTCGCGGAGCGTCAGGTGGACGAGTGGAGGCAGCAGTTAGAGGATACGGTCATACGTGCGCCATTTTCTGGAGTGGTCACCACCAAAGATTCGCAGCCGGGCGAGATGATTTCCCCCATGTCATCAGGTGGCTTCACGCGCACCGGCATTTGCTCGTTAGTTGATATGGCATCGTTAGAAATCGAAGTGGACGTGAGTGAGAGCTTCATCAACCGTGTGGTAGCGGGGCAACGGACGGAGGCGACCTTGGACGCCTATCCGGAATGGAGCATCCCTAGCAAGGTCATCGCCATCATTCCCACGGCTGATCGCCAGAAGGCCACGGTCAAGGTGCGCGTGGCCATCGATGCTCTCGATGCGCGGATACTGCCGCAAATGGGCGTCAAAGTTGCCTTTCTGAGTGATGAGGGCGCGGCGAGTCGTCCTGAGGGCGGCGATGCCCTCACGGTGCCTAAAGAAGCGGTGCAAAGGGACGCTGGCCAGGATATCGCGTGGGTGGTGCGCAATGGTAAGGCCGAACGGCGCGCGGTGAAGGTGGCTCGTCCTAGCGGAAATGTGGTGGTTCTATCTGCTGGACTTGTTTCTGGCGAAACTGTTATTCTCAATGCGCCTGATCGTCTTGCTGATGGTGCCGCTGTCACTACAGAATCTTCCCGATGAGTGCCCCATCTCACACCTTGGTTCGCGTCCACGACGTTTGCAAAACCTTCAAACGGGGGGGCGAGGCAATTCATGTTCTATCGGGATTGGATCTGGAGGTGAAGGAGTGTGAATTTCTCGCGCTCATGGGGCCATCGGGCTCTGGTAAGTCAACATTGCTCAACCTGATGGGTGGGCTGGACCGGCCGACCCATGGCACCGTTCAGGTCGGTCAGGACCGCCTCGACGCACTGAGTGACGGGCAGTTGGCGGCGTGGCGCGCCCGGCACATTGGGTTTGTCTTTCAATTTTACAATCTTCTGCCAGCGCTCACGGCGGAGCGCAACGTTGAGCTGCCATTGTTACTCACAGATTTGAACAAGGCCCGGCGCCGCGAACATGTGCAGGCCGCGCTTGAGGCGGTTGGCCTATCTGATAGGTCCAGGCATTTCCCGCGCACTCTATCAGGCGGTGAGCAGCAACGCGTCGGCATTGCGCGTGCGATTGTGACGGACCCCACCGTGCTTTTATGCGATGAACCGACGGGAGATCTGGACCGCAAGTCGGGCGATGAAATCCTCACGTTGCTTCAACTGCTCAACCAAGAGCACGGCAAGACCATCATCATGGTGACGCACGACCCGCACGCCTCGGCACGAGCGAGCCGAACCGTCTATTTGGACAAAGGCCAGTTGTCAGAGAAACCGGTGGTCTAACGAAAGTTGAGGCATGAAATTTCTACCATTGATCTGGGCTGGGATGAAGCGCAAGAAACTGCGTGGGGCGCTGACGTTTTTATCGATTTTTGTGGCGTTTATGCTCTTTGCCTTTTTGGGTGCTCTCAGAGAGGCTTTGGCGGGTAGGGTGGATCTAGCGGGCATGGATCGCCTGATTGTGCGTCACAAAGTATCACTCATTCAAACACTGCCGGAAACCTACAAAACACGCATTCAGGCCATTCCCGGTGTCGCCGCAGTCTGCTCCCAAACGTGGTTTGGTGGCATCTATCAAGACCCAAAGAATTTTTTTCCTAACATGCCGGTTGAGCCAGAGGGATTTTTGGCGATGTTCCCAGAATTTTTGATCGACGAGGGGCAGCGGCGCGCGTGGCTCAACACGCGCACTGGGGCCATCGTTGGCCAGAGCACGGCCGATCGGTTCCAGTGGAAGATTGGCGACCGCATTCCGCTGCAATCGCCGATATGGGGGCCACCGGCTGGACAGGCCCAATGGGAATTTGAAATTGTCGGCATCTATCAAGGAGCGCAGAAAGGCACCGACACGAGTCAGTTGTTTTTTCGTTATGATTATTTTGAGGAGGCGAGGAGCGAAAACAAGGGTCAGATTGGTTGGTGTACGGTGCGCATTGCCCATTCAGATGAGGCCGCGCGCATCGCGTCCATCATTGATGCACAATTTTCTAACTCGCCCTATGAAACAAAAACCGAGCCAGAGGGAGCGTTCGCGCAGGGGTTTGCCCAACAGATTGGGGACATCGGAACCATCGTGATGGCTGTGGTGGCGTCGGTGTTTTTCACGATTCTGCTCGTGGCCGGCAACACGATGGCCCAGTCGGTTAGGGAACGCACTGCGGAACTCGGCGTGCTGAAAGCCATGGGATTTTCAAATGGGCTCGTGCTAGCGCTGGTGTTAGGAGAATCGTGTGCCATCGCCATCCTCGGCGGATTTTCCGGGCTGGGCGTCGCGTGGCTTATCATTGCCTCGGGTAATCCGGTGCCCGCGTTGTTGCCGGTCTTTTACCTGCCAACCAGTAGTTGGGGTTCCGGGGCCCTGCTTGCCGTGTTGTTAGGAGTTGTCGCTGGTGTGCTGCCTGCCTGGCAGGCGATGCGCCTGAAAATAGCAGCTGCCCTACGAAGAGACGGCTAACAAACGATTTTCACGCAACGATATGTCAGCCCTGAACCAAATGTTAGCTGTGACCGTATTTAACCTGCGATCGTTGTCAGAGCGCAAGGCCGCCGCATTCACCGCGGCCATCGGTATTGCCGGGGTTGTCGGGGTGCTGGTGGGTGTGCTGGCCATTGCTGCCGGGTTTCGTCAGGCGATGACCGTTTCGGGTTCTCCCGAGGTGGCCGTGGTGCTGCGCAGCGGCGCTGATAGCGAAATGACCAGCGGCTTGGATCGCGAGGCGACACGCACGATTGCCGATGGGCCGGGGGTGGCCCGTGGGCCTAGCGGACCGCTCACATCCGCTGAGTTGTTTGTGATTATCACCTTGCCTAAGCGCCAGACCGGCACCGACGCTAATGTGCCGTTGCGTGGGGTCGAGCCGAGCGCGTTTGAGGTGCGCGGAAACATTCAGATGGTTAGCGGTCGGCGATTTGTCACAGGACGCAACGAGGTGATCGTCGGGGCTGGGGCCGCCCGCGCATTTACTGGGCTAGACGTCGGGAAACAGATTTCAGTTGGCCAATCCCGGTGGGATATAGTCGGAGTATTTTCCTCTAACGGAGGTATAGCGGAGTCGGAAATCTGGGCAGATGCAGCAGTGTTGCAGCCGGCCTTTCACCGGAGTAACAGTTTTCAATCGGTCTATGTGAAACTGGTTTCGGAGGCGGCGTTTCAATCGTTCAAGGATTTTTTGACCAGTCATCCCAGACTCTATGTCAAGGTGGTGCGGCAGACGGAATTCTATGCGGAACAATCCACTGTCGTGACACGTTTCATCACGACCCTTGGGGTATTTATTGCCAGCCTGATGGCACTTGGCGCGTTGTTTGGCGCGCTGAACACCATGTATGGAGCGGTGGCCGGGCGCACACGGGAAATCGCCACGTTGCGCGCGCTGGGATTTGGCGCTGGACCAGTTGTGATCTCAGTGCTGATAGAATCTGTTTTGTTGTCGCTGCTAGGTGGACTGCTAGGAGCGGCCGCCGCTTATATCCTCTTTGACGGTTATCGCGCCTCAACGATCAATTGGCAGACGTTCAGCCAGGTCACTTTTGCCTTCAGGGTTACTCCGGTGTTGTTAGGTAAAGCGATCGGTTATGCGGTCGCCATCGGCCTGTTCGGCGGGATTTTCCCGGCAATCCGGGCCGCCCGCCTGCCCATCGCCGCCGGCCTGCGCGAGTCATGATGGTGGGCGCGACGCCAAATCATTTCCGTCATTTCCTCAGTCGAAACAATTTTCTTAGGGCGCGCGGGCGCAATGTGGCCGGGCTGGTTGCGCCCGGTGTTGAGTGAGATAATCGCGCCCGGCGTTGGTGGTGAGAGTGGCTCCAGCGTTGGTGGTGAGGGTGCCAGTGACGTGGATGCGGGCATGAGATGTTACTGTGGCGAGCACCTCTTCCCCCACGATGTTGGGATAACTGGCCACTGTCTCCTTGGTTGTCGGATGAAGTGACAGATCAATGAACGAATCCGCACTGCCGGTGGGAACAATGCTGTCAGTTTAGAAAGCAAACACCTCGGTGGGGTGAAAGAAGCGATTGATTTCGATGGCGGCGGATTCGCAGGAGTCGGAGGAGTGGCAGACGTTGACCATCATGTTTTCGCCGAAATCGCCGCGGATAGTGCCGGGAGCGGCGGCTTGGGAATTGGTTGGGCCGATGAGATCGCGGACCTTGGCGATGACGTCGTGGCCTTCGAGCACCAGGGCGATGACCGGGGTGCGTTGCATGAAGGCGAGGAGTTGAGGGAAGACCGGGATGTGGGTGATGTGGGCGTAGTGATCGCGCAGGATCGTCTCGTCGAGTTGCATCATTTTGATGGCGCGGATGACAAATCCCGCAGCTTGGAAGCGGGCC
This sequence comes from Verrucomicrobiota bacterium, assembly GCA_039804325.1. Classification (GTDB taxonomy): domain Bacteria; phylum Verrucomicrobiota; class Verrucomicrobiia; order Verrucomicrobiales; family Akkermansiaceae; genus Luteolibacter. The sequence continues at coordinate 116 of JBDLWH010000309.1, read as the reverse complement.
AAGACGGTGCCGGTCAGGTGTTTTTCAATCGCGTCGGGCTTTAGCAAAATCATGGTGGTTTCAGTGGCCATGGCGTCAAGTAGGTCCACGATGATCGATACGCAAGACTTTTGCGG
>JBDLWH010000308.1:0-2714 GCA_039804325.1 Verrucomicrobiota bacterium | reverse complement strand
CGCACGCCGCGCCCACGCGTTGTGGCACCGGTGAATCCTGCGGCCGGCCAAGCAGGTTCCACTCCACAGCCCCAGACATCTGGGCAATCCATCCAACACAACGCGCGCCCAATCCATCGTGGCAGCCGTTAGACTGTCCTGCCATGCGCACTCCACCGATATTTTCCATGTCCTTCCATCGCTCACTCATTCTCCTCCTCCTCGCTTGGGCTTCCGCGACCGGCCAAGAACCCGCTACCGACCCACAACCCGCACCCACCCCGCCGGCTGCGATTCCGCCACCGCCAACTCCCGGCATCCCCGGCCTCCCAGGTATCCCAGGGGGCAAACCTAACCCCGGCATCCCAGGTGCGCCAAAACCCGCCCTTAACCCAATCGCCAAATCCGCTCTCAATGCCGCGCGTCCTAAACCTGGCGTCCCGCTCGGCGAAAATCAAATCGAAGAGGATATCATAGAACCCAAACTCAGCGGCACCGCCTTGGCCGGCCTCTATCGCAAATACACCGGCCGCCGCGTCATCGTCACCGCCGCCGCCAGCATCGCCGAGTTTTCCTTCATCCAAGAGGCCACCCCGTCCGACCCGCTCACCTATGCCAAGGCCGCCGAACTCCTCAAAATCGCCGCTACCATCGAAAACTTTGTCTTCGTGCCCGACGAACAGGACGACAATCTCGACATTCTCACGCTGGCCACGTCGTATAAGCCGGCCCAACGCGGGATCGCCATTTACAATGAAAGTGACGATTTGCCTGAGGGTGACGCGGTCATTTCCTATGTGATGACCCTGAGCTACATCAAGCCCGAGCAAGCCCAAGCGGTCTTCATGCAGATTGTGGGCACGCTGGGGGCCTTCGGCTCCATCGCCCCGGTTCCTAACGCGTCGGCAGTGATCATTACTGAAAACACTTCGCTGATCCGCAAACTCATCGACCTCAAAAAGGAAATCGACAAACCCTCGTCCCAGGTCGCCACCCGTTTCATCAAGGTCCAATTCGCCGACGTCACCGAACTCGCCGCCACCCTCACCGAATTGCTCACTGCCCAGGCCACCACCCAGAAAACCGCCGGCATTCAGCGCGCGGACGCCACGGCGGCACCCGCTCCAGGTGGTGCGCCAGCGATCGCCGGCCACCCTGGTGGTGCCAGCAGCAGTGGCGAAGAAACTCCAGTCCAGATCGTTCCGGAACCTCGCACCAACCGCATCTTTGCCATGGGTCGCCCAGTCGATTTGCTCTTCGTCGAAGGCCTCATCCGCGAGTTCGATGTCCAAACTAGCGATAAAATCTACCTGCGCCGCAAACTCCGCTTCCTCGCCGTCTCGGATTTCCTGCCCATCGCCGGCGACGCTCTGACACGCGCCTTCTCCAGTTCCAGCGAGGGCGGCGGCTCTACCGGGGGCACCAAAGGCGGTGCCGCCGCAGGTGCCCAAGGCAATCGCTCCCAATCCAATAACCGCCAATCCTCTGCTAACAATGGCAGCGGTCGCAGCTCACGCACTTCGGGCGGCAATGGCTCGTCCGGCTTCGGAGGCTCATCTAATAACTCTGGCGGTTACGGAGGCTCCAGTGGCTTCGGAGGCTCCAGTGGTTTCGGCGGATCTGGCGGGTCCGGCGGCACCAGGTCTGGCGGCAGTGGGGTTCAAGTCAGTTCGGCACCCGAGTCGGTCCTCATCGGTCGCACCTTGCTTGTCGCCGATAATATCACCAACACCATCGTCGCTCAGGGACCTCCTTCTGGTCTCGAAATCATCGAACGTCTCCTCGACCAAATCGACGTCAGACCCGACCAAGTGATGATCTCCACGGTCATCGGCCAGCTCTCGCTCAACGACAGCACGGGGTTTGGTATGGACTACCTCCATCTCGGTGGCGATCTCGTCGGCCGCGGCGGTGGTGGCATCGGCCCTGCCCTGCCTATCATCAATCAGATTGTTAAAGCCGTTGCCGGAAAACCTGCGGTGGGTTCACCCGGCGACCCGGGCTACATCCCAGCAGTTCCCGCAGTCCCGGCACAAAATCCGTTTGATCCGGGATCTCTTGCTCCTGGTGGTGGCCTCCGACTCTATGGCAAAATAGGCGATAACCTGCATGTTTACCTCAAAGCCCTGCAATCGAAAGCCGATTTTACCGTGCTCTCACGCCCGAGCATCTTCACCTCGAACAACCAAGAGGGCATCATCACTAGCGGGGAGCGCATCGCCATCCCAACTGGTAGCACCAGCTATGGCGGCAATACGAACTCCTCTACCCAAATTCAATACCAAGATGTGGTGCTGGAACTTGCTGTCACTCCGCTAGTGAATTCTGACCATGAAATCACCATGCGAATCGAGTTGACTAACGACGAGCAGAACGGGACGCAAACGATACAGGGCGGCGGCGGTAATGGTAACGATCTGACAGTGCCTCGCATCTCTACCCGCAATATCTCTACCACCGCCACGGTGCTCAACAATGAGACGATCGTGTTAGGCGGGTTGATCAGCAGCAAAAATAGCCAAAGTCAAAGCGGCATCCCTATTCTTTCCGATATCCCCTACCTCGGCAAACTCTTCACCTCCACCACCAATATCAAGGACCGCAGCGAACTCATGATCTTTATCCAACCGTCAATCGTGAAAGGGGAACGCACTCTCCACGATGTCCAAACCGATATGGACTCTCGCTACAAAATCTCCCCCAAAGCCCGCCAATTCGCCGATGGCCCAGGCGTC
>JBDLWH010000307.1:0-3138 GCA_039804325.1 Verrucomicrobiota bacterium | reverse complement strand
GGCTTCGGCGTGTATGCGTTAAAGTCGTGGTTTTGGGCGCGGGTGTCGGGCATACGACTGTCACAGCCCCTCCCGCCATGCTCGCAACAAGGATGGAGCGATCTGGTGGCCACCATGGCGGCTACCCCCGACAACGTGTTTTGGTCGGACGCTTTGGAAGACGCTCTCGCCCATGTCCGCGCCGACAATACCCGCCCCGAAGCCATCTGGCTGCGCCTCTTCGAAGCCCTGCGCCTCAATGACGTCAAAACCGCCATCCGCCATCTCAATATCGGCTTTTCTCCTGAGGCCAACCGCCTCTGCCCGAATCTCTCGCTTTACCTCCTCGCCCATTTGACCGCTCGCGCTGGCCAAAATCCCCGCTTGATCCTCGGCGGCCAAGATCTCACCCCGCCCACCGAAAATGCTCACCCGTTTATCCGCGAGTTTTCCCAATGGGCCAAAACCATCGACGCCAGCGAGTCCAAGTCACCCTTCGATGCCTGGCTAGCCAAACCCAATGCCCTCGTCGGCATTCTCTTTGCCTCTGGCTGGTGCGGGGCGGCTCTCGTCATGGGCAACGCCGAACATTTCGCCCCTGATCCCGAGTCGCCCCCGTGGTTCGACTACGGATACGCCAAATCCCTCCTCCAACGCGATGGCAAACAACCCACCCGCCAATGGCTCGAATCCCTCCCTGCGCGCACCATCGCATCAGAACTCCTCCTCGGCGAACTCCTCCTCACTACCGGCCAACTCGATCATGGGCTCGCCTGCCTCCAAAAAATTGCCAACGGATCATCCCCACTCGCCAGCCGCGCCTCATGGACACTCGCCCTCACGGAACTCGACCGCGGCAACGCCACCCTCGCCCACCAAATCACCCTCGCCTCACCCGAGCTCGTCACTAGCGTGCCCGGCAAAGAACTCCTCGCTCGCATCGCCCTCGCTCAGGGCGACCGCGCGGAAACGATCCGCATCTACCAGCAACTCGGCGACCAGTCGGCCGACGCCATGATTTTTCTCTCAAAAGAAGCGTTTGCCGCCGGCGACTTCGACCAAGCCCGAAAGTGGACGACCCTACTCGCTCAGCGCTTTCCTGAACAACCCGCCTTCCGCAAAAACCTCATCGCCATCGACGCTGCTCAACAACGGAAAAACCCATGACGCGTAGGCATCAGGTGCAACTCGCGGGACTCGCCCTCGCGCTCGGTGCCATCTCAATCTGGGCACGCGATCGCGCATGGATGAAAATGGCGGCCGATACCTTGCCACTCGCATTCGGCCTGCTCCTAGCGGTTTTCATCGGTCGCCCGTGGCAACCACGCACCACGCCGTTTACCCGAAACCACCAATTACTCACCGCCATAAGCGCAGTTGCCTTTGCCAGCGGCTGGGTGCTGGGCTGCCTCACATTGCTAACCGTCAGTTGGACGTTCTTGGCCATGCTCTGGGCACATTGGGCGTTTGACCACCACCCCGGTCGCGCCCGATTGGCTTGGCTTCTCCTGCTCTCATTCCCATGGCTCGTCATCGAATGGCCACTCATCGGCTGGGCATTCCGCCTTTCCTCGGCCACCGTCGCCGAACAATTCTTCAACCTCGTGCTCATCCCCACCCAGCGCTCGGGAACCCACCTCAACATCCTTGGCCTGCCCATCGATATCGAACCAGCCTGCGCCGGATGGAATGTATTACAACTCACGCTGCTTGCCGGAGTCGCTCTCGGCACCTCAGAAATCCAAAATCCGCGCCACTTTTCCCTGCTCCTATTCCTGCTTCCCGGCATCGCTTGGCTCGCCAATTTGCTCCGCATCCTCATCCTTGCCGCATTGGCTCTTTCCTTCGACACCCAAATGGCTAGCGGGGTCATGCACGAATTCACGGGTTTGGCCGTTCTGGCTGCCGTTTTGGCCATGATCAAAGGATTTTGCTTTCTGCTCAATCCGCCTAGGCAAGCGACCTCAAGAATCATCAAACCCTCATGAAGCCTCATGCAAGCCCACGTCCAGAAAACCTGGGAACCATGCTGCCCCTCGCAGTGTTAGGATTTGTCGCTTGGCAAGCTTTGCCCTCTCTCATGGCGGCCTGGGGCAACGATCTTTACTCACGCGGTGCCCCTCTGGCCTCCGCCATCTGGCTCGCTCCGCTCGCTTGGCGATATTTCAATAACTCTCAGTCACCCACCCCGCCGCGCTTCGCCTGGCTTGTCATCGCTCTGTGTCTTTGCGCCACCGGTGCCATCACGCAATTGCGCGCCTGCCAGCACGTCGCCCTTGCCTGCGCACTCACCGCGATTCTCAGTTGGCGGCTTGCTAGCTCTGTGACGCTCATCACGGCCTGCGCCTGGATTCCCGCCACGGGCTGGCTCCTGAGCCGATGGCAAACCGGTGGTCTCGTCGGCTGGGAACGCCCGGCCCTCGCGTCAAGCCTCACTCTTTTTCTCATAACCCGCACACGCATCTCGTCCCACTCCAACCCCTCTCCCCCATGAAACGATTCATCCTCTGGACCGCTCTCTTGGGCACCGCCACGCTGACCCTCCTCTGGCCAGCCATCCCCATCCCCAATGCCCAAGCCCGTATCGCTTCCATCCCTTGCTCCAGCTCTGATTTCAAATCTAGCCCGATCAAACTGAGTGACGCCGATCGCGAACAACTCGGCAAAGCCCACGCCATCCAACGCCTCATCGAAACGCGCAACGGCGATCGCCTCATCCTCACTGTCATCGACGGCTCCGATAACCGCCATGCCGTCCATGATCCGAGCTATTGTTTTGCCGGCGCTAATTGGAAACTCCTCACCAAAACCACCGTGAAGGTTCCCTCGGGTGACGCCACTTGGCTCGCCCTCTCCCATGACGATAAAACCACCCACGTCCTTTGGTTCTTCGACGACGGAAAACATCAATTCTCGTCGCCTTTTCATTATTGGTTGGCAACAAGCCTGCGTCGCGCAACACTCGGCCGTAGCGGTGACGAACCCATCTTGGTCAGCCTCAGAAGTTTCCCTGACGCAAAGGTCAATTGGGATCGCATTCGCCAAATCCTACTGCCCGCCCTCGGATTTCTCTAAATCTGTTGCCATCCCTCACCAACCATGGACTACCTTATCTTTCTGATCGGTTTGTTCCTAATCGCCTCGGGGGTCGCCTGCCTT